>JACZJD010000309.1 GCA_014860725.1 Aquamicrobium sp. | reverse complement strand
GGCCTCGACGGTGGCGGTGCGCAGCGCCGGCGTGAGCGCGGTGAACTCGCCGGTGCCGCCGAGGGGAACGACGCCGCTCGCGCCGTTGTCGAGCATGTGGCGCACGATGGCGTGCATCGCCTTGCGGTCGGCATTGCCGTCGGCGTCGATGGCGGTCGGGCAGGCGGGAACGAGGCCCGTGAGCTTAGGACCGGTCGGTCGGTGTGTGGTCATCGTCTCCTCCGCTCAGCCGAGATTGATCCAGGTCGTCTTGATGTCCGTGTATTTCTCGATCGCGTGCAGCGACTTGTCGCGGCCGAAGCCCGACTGCTTGAAGCCGCCGAACGGTGACGAGATGTGGCCGTGGTCGAAGCAGTTGACCCAGACCACGCCGGCATGGAGGGCGTCCGACACCCGGAAGGTGCGGTTGACGTCGCGCGTCCACAGGCCGGCCGCAAGGCCGTAGATGGTGTCGTTGGCGAGCCGGACCGCCTCGGCCTCGTCGCGGAAGGACAGCACCGCCAGCACCGGCCCGAAGATCTCCTCGCGGGCGATGCGCATCTCGGGGCCGACATTGTCGAAGACGGTCGGCTCGACGAAGCAGGCGCCGTCGCCCCGCGGCCGGCCGCCGCCGGAAACGAGCCGCGCGCCCTCGCTCCTGCCGATGGCGATGTAGTCCATGACGCGCTCGGTCTGGCGGCGGTCGACGATGGCGCCGATCTGCGTCGCAGGGTCGAGCGGGTCGCCGACGCGCATCGCCCTGCCGGTCTCGACGATGGTCTCCACCACCTCGTCGCGCACCGCCTCCTCGACCAGCACGCGGGAGCCCGCGTTGCAGACCTCGCCCTGGTTGTAGAAGATGCCCCATGCCGCGCCGACCGCCGCGGCCTTCACGTCCGGCGCGTCGGCGAAGATGATGTTGGGCGACTTGCCGCCGCATTCGAGGCCGACGCGCTTCAGGTTCGACTGGCCGGAATACTGCATGAACAGCTTGCCGACCTCGGTCGAGCCGGTGAAGGCGATGCAGTCCACGTCCATGTGCAGGCCGAGCGCGCGGCCCGCCGTCTCGCCATAGCCGGGAACGACGTTCAGCACGCCCTCGGGAATGCCGGCCTCGACGGCGAGCGCGGCAATGCGGATCGCGGTGTAGGAGGACTGCTCGGCCGGCTTCAGCACCACGGAATTGCCGGCGGCGAGGATCGGCGCGATCTTCCAGCACGCCATCAGCAGCGGGAAGTTCCACGGCACCACCGCGGCGACCACGCCGAGCGGCGCGCGGCGCATCAGCGAGATCGCCGTCCCCGGCGTCGGCGCGATCTCGTCGTAGAGCTTGTCGACCGCCTCGCCGTACCAGCGCACGCAGGCGACGGACAGCGGCAGGTCCACCGCGAGGCTGTCGGCGATGGGCTTGCCCATGTCCAGCGTCTCGAGAAGGGCGAGCTCCTCGGCGTTCCTCTCCATCAGCTCGGCGAAGCGGACCAGCCGGCGGCCGCGGTCGGTCGGGCTCATCCTCGACCAGACGCCGCTCTCGAAGGCGCGCCGCGCCGCGGCGACCGCGCGGTCGACGTCTGCGGCACCGCCGGACGCCACCTTGCCGAGAACCGCGCCCGTCGCCGGATCGACGCTGTCGAACGTCTCGCCGCAGACCGCGTCGACATAGGCGCCGTCGATGAAGGCGCGCCCCTCCGGCCTGGCCTCGTCCGCCAGCTTCCGCCAGTGGGCGGCGTCTCTCGTGATCGTCATGGCATGCCTTTCTGTCTCTCCGGCGCGGTTCGGATTCCTGCCGCCGGCTGGAATCGTGATTTTGGAATTCTGAAATTTAATTGTGCAAAGCGCAAGAGTTGCGTAATCTGCAAAATGCGACTCCGGTTGTGCGCAGCCGTCGAGCCGTGCCAAATCAGTCACGAACGGGGCAGCATGGACCAGCTTGCAGCAAGACAGGGGCGACGGTTGATGGACGACGCGGGGACGGCGCCGCAGCTTGGCGGCCGGATCAGGGAGTTGCGCCAGGCGCGCAAGATGACGCTGGCCGATCTGGCCGCGGCGTCGGGGATCTCGATCGGCACGCTGTCCCAGGTCGAGCGGAACCTGGTCTCGCCCACGGTGCGGACGCTGTTCACCCTCGGCGAGGCGCTGGGCGTCTCCGCCGCGTGGCTCATCGACCCCAGCGGCGAGGAGGGAAAGAACGATCCCTACGTGGTTCCGGCGGATCGCCGCCAGCCTTTCGTGCATTCGGAAGGACTGCGCAAGGATCTGATCTCGCCGCTCGCCAGCAAGCGGCTGAAGGGGTTCTATCTCGTGATCGAATCGGGCAGCGGCTCGGGCTCCGCGCCCTACGTCCACAATGGCGAGGAGATCGGCCTTGTGATCTCCGGCGTGCTCGAGCTCGTCATCGAGGGGCGGGCGCGCGTCCTGCGCGAGGGCGACTGCTTCTCCTTCCCGAGCAATCTTCCGCACAGCTTTTCCAATGTCGGCACGGCGCAATGCGTCGTGTTCTGGGTCAATGCCGATATCTGATCCCTGACGGCAAAACTTTTCAATTTTCAGAATCCTGCTTGTCACGCGACCAAATCAATGCAACTCTGTTGAAGGTCGGGGCGCCCCGCAGCGTCCGGTGACACGAAGAAAGAGCGGGAACACATGCACGACGAGACGCCGTATCTCGGCCGCTGGGCCGGGCTCGCACTGCTATTGCCCATGGCGCTGCTGCTGGCCGCGTTCTTCGTCTACCCGCTGGCGCAGACGATCTGGCAGAGCGTGTACGAGCACGGCTTCACCGCGCGCGCCTACGAGAACCTCGCCACAAGCACGCTCTTCTTCAAGGTGCTGCAGACGACCTTCGTCATCAGCCTGACGGCGACGCTCGTCAGCCTGCTCGCCGGCTATCCGGTGGCGTTGCACCTGTCGCGGCTGGAGTCGTCGCGGCGCGTGCCCTATCTCGTGATGGTGATGCTGCCGTTCTGGACCAGCATCCTCGTCAAGAGCTTCGCCCTGACGGTCATCCTCGGCTACGACGGCGTCATCAACCGCGCTCTGAGCTTCGTTTTCGGCGAGCCGATCCACATTCCGATGGTGTTCAACCGCGTCGGCGCCATCCTCGGCATGATCAACTATCTGCTGCCGTTCATGATCCTGTCGATCCTCGGCAGCCTGCTGGCGCAGGACGCCAATCTGGCGCGCGCCGCCGAGGTGATGGGCGCGTCGCGCTTCACCATATTCCGCCGCATCACGCTGCCGCTCAGCATGCCGGGCGTGCTCGCCGGCGTGCTCATCAACTTCACCCTGTCGATCGGCATGTACATCACCCCGGCGCTGCTCGGCGGCCGGCAGGACATGATGATGGCGAACCTGATCGACTTCTACACCCGCCAGACGCTCGACTGGCCGCTCGCCTCGGCCATCGCGGTGGTGCTTCTCGTCATATCGGGCGTGCTGGTGGCCATGCTGGGCCGCGTCCGCGGCGCCGGCGGAATGACGGAGATGGCGCGATGAACTTCCTGCGCACGCTGCCCGGCGCCCTGGTCGTGCCGCTCGCGGCCTGGATCACCTATCTCTTCCTGATGGTGCCGTCGCTCATCGTCATCCCGATCTCGTTCGGCGGCGCGGGCGAGCTGGAGTTCCCGCCGCGCGTGTGGACGCTCGACCTCTACCGCCAGTTCTTCAACGATCCGACATGGTGGGGCTCGCTGATGGAGAGCCTGAAGGTCGCGGCGCTGGTGACGGTGCTGACCACCGTCCTCGGCGTGCCGGCCGCCTATGCGCTGCAGCGCACCAACCTGCCGGGGCGCGCGGTCCTGAACGGGCTGGCGATGGGGCCGCTTCTGGTGCCGGTCATCGTGCTCGCGCTCGGCCTCTATCTCCAGCTCGCGCCGATCGGCTTCCTCAACCGCACCGCAACGGTGGTGCTCGCCCACACCATGCTCGCCATCCCCTTCATGATGGTGTCGGTGGGTGCTGCGCTGCGCCATCTCGATCCCGCCTACGAGCAGGTCGCGCTCATCATGGGCGCCGGCAAGGTGCGCATCTTCTTCCGCGTGGTGCTGCCGCAGCTGCGCGCCGGCATCGCGGCGGGCGCGCTGTTCGCCTTCCTGATCTCGCTCGACGAGGTGATCGTCGCCTACTTCATCACCGGGCCCGAGACGATGACGCTGCCGGTCAAGATGTACAGCGCGCTGCGCTGGGAGGTCTCGCCGGTGATCGCGGCCGTCTCGACGCTCCTGACCGTCATCTCGCTCGTGTTCGCGCTCGGCCTCATGTGGCTGGAGCGCAGGGACAGGAACGCCTGAGCGACATTCGCCCCGATCCTCCCATCCGGACGGGCCAACTCAATTCGGAACCGGTTGCCGCAAGCATGACGAACATCGAAGAAAGCCAGGACATGATCCGCGTGAACGGGCTCACCCGCATCTACGGGACGTTCACGGCGCTGGACAATGTGGACCTTGCGGTCCGGCGCGGCGAGTTCGTCACGCTCCTGGGGCCTTCGGGGTCGGGCAAGTCGACGCTTCTCAACCTCATCTCGGGCATGGTGCAGGCGACCGCCGGCACCATCGAGATCGACGGGCACGACGCGACCAACCTGCCGACCAACCGGCGCGGCCTCGGCATGGTGTTCCAGAACTACGCGCTGATGCCGCACATGACCGTGTTCGAGAACATCGCCTTCCCGCTTCAGGTGCGGCGCGTGCCCAGGGCCGAGATCGAGACGCGCGTGCACGAGGTGCTGAAGCTGATCCAGCTCGAGCATGTCGCGCAGCGCAAGCCGAAGCAGCTTTCCGGCGGCCAGCAGCAGCGCATCTCGCTCGCGCGCTGCATCGTCTACCGCCCGTCGATCATCCTCATGGACGAGCCGCTCGGCGCGCTCGACAAGAAGCTGCGCGAGGACATGCAGCTCGAGATCAAGCGCCTCCACGCCGAGCTGGGCGTGACGATGATCTACGTCACCCACGATCAGGAGGAAGCGCTGGCGATGTCCGACCGCATCGTGCTGATGCGCAAGGGCAGGATCGAGCAGCAGGGCGCGCCGGAAGACCTCTATTTCCGCCCCGATACGCTGTTCACCGCCGACTTCCTCGGCAGCTCCAACCTGTTTGCGGGGCGGCTTCCGGCCGGTTCCCGCCAGCTCGACACGCCGCATGGCGGCCTGCCGCTGCCGGC
>JACZJD010000308.1 GCA_014860725.1 Aquamicrobium sp. | reverse complement strand
GCATGGCGATGGTCATCGGGCCGGCGCCATCACCCCCGTGCCCGGCGGCGCCGGCCCGATGACCATCGCCATGCTGATGGCCAACACGCTCGTCGCCGCCTGCCGCGCCGCGGGCGTCGAGCCGCCGCGGTTCTGAGCGGCGGAGCGCCCGCCCGTGGCCTTGCGCGTCCGGGCCGGCGCGGTTCATGCTGGAAGCGTGTTCCCGGGCGCGAGGCTGGCGGTCAACCGCGGGAGAAGCCGATGAGCGAAGTCCTCTATACCTTCATGGAAAGCCCGATAGGGAGCCTGCTGCTGGCCGGCGACGGGCGGCGCCTGTACCGCGTCGGCTTTCCTGCCGGGAAGGGCGTCGTCGCGCCGCGACCGGAATGGCGCCGCGACGACGACGCCTTCGGCCGCGCGAAGGATCAGTTGCGGGAATATTTCGACGGGACGCGGCGGGAATTCGACCTGCCGCTCGATCTGCAGGGCACCGGCTTCCAGCTCGCGGTGTGGCGCGAGCTGGCGCGAATCCCGTTCGGCGAGACGATCAGCTATGGCGAGCTCGCCCGCCGCATCGGCCGGCCGACGGCGAGCCGGGCGGTCGGGGCCGCGAACGGAGCCAACCCGATCCCCATCATTATCCCGTGCCACCGGGTCATCGGAACGAACGGCAGCCTGACCGGCTTCGGCGGCGGCATCGAGACCAAGATACGCCTTCTCGCGCTGGAGCGGCCCGACGCGGTCGACGATCAGCCCCGGCTGTTCTGATCGCCGGGAACGCCGCTAGCCGAACACGGCCGCGCCCATGTCGGCGCGGGCGGCGAGCGCCCGGAAGCCGGCAAACAATTCCCGCCCCATGCCGAAACCGTTGGCCGAAAGATCGGGCGCGGCGGCGGGGCGGGCGGCGAGCGTCGCGTCGTCCACCAGGACCTCCAGCGTCCCGGCCTCGGCGTCGAGGCGGATCACGTCGCCGTCCTCGATCCGCGCGATCGTGCCGCCGTCGAGCGCTTCCGGCGTGACGTGGATCGCCGCCGGCACCTTGCCGGATGCGCCCGACATGCGCCCGTCCGTCACCAGCGCCACCTTGCGGCCGCGGTCCTGCAGCACGCCGAGCACGGTCGTCAGCCGGTGCAGCTCGGGCATGCCGTTGGCCTTCGGCCCCTGGAAGCGGACCACGGCGACGAAGTCGCGGTCGAGCAGCCCGGCCTTGAAGGCGGCGTTGAGCTCCTCCTGGCTGTGGAAGACGAGGGCGGGGGCCTCGACGATGCGCTTCTCCGGCTTCACCGCCGAGGTCTTGACGATGGCGCGACCGAGATTGCCGGTCAGCACCTTCAGCCCGCCGGTCGGCTGGAACGGCCTTGCCGCCGTGGTCAGTACCTTGTCGTCGCCGCTCCTCTCCGGCGCCGGCGGCCGCGCGACCGTGCCGTCGGGCGCCAGCCTCGGCTCGATGGCGTAGGGGCGCAGCCCTTCGCCCCAGACGGTGCGCACGTCCTCGTGCAGATAGCCGGCGTCGATCAGCTCGCGGATCAGGAAGCCCATGCCGCCGGCGGCGTGGAAATGGTTCACGTCGGCGAGCCCGTTGGGATAGACGCGCGCCAGGAGCGGCACGATGTCGGAGAGGTCCGAGATGTCCTGCCAGGTCAGCGAGATGCCCGCCGCAGCGGCCATGGCGATCAGGTGGATGGTGTGGTTGGTCGAGCCGCCGGTGGCGTGGAGCCCGACCACGCCGTTGACCACCGAGCGCTCGTCGAACATGCGCCCGACCGGCGTGAACTCGTTGCCGAGCGCGGTGATGGCGAGCGCCCGCTTCGCCGCTTCCTTGGTCAGCGCCTCGCGCAGCGGCGTGTTCGGGTTGACGAAGGAGGCGCCGGGCGTATGCAGGCCCATGATCTCCATCAGCATCTGGTTGGAGTTGGCCGTGCCGTAGAAGGTGCAGGTGCCCGGCCCGTGATAGGACTTCGATTCCGCCTCCAGCAGCTCGGCGCGGCCGACCTTGCCCTCGGCATAGAGCTGGCGGATGCGCGCCTTCTCGTCATTCGGAAGACCGGACGTCATCGGCCCGGCGGGGATGAACACCGCCGGCAGGTGGCCGAAGGTCAGCGCCGCGATGAGCAATCCCGGCACGATCTTGTCGCAGACGCCGAGGAAGACCGCGGCGTCGAACATGTTGTGCGACAGGCCGACGGCCGCCGCCATGGCGATGACGTCGCGCGAGAACAGCGACAGCTCCATGCCGGGCATTCCTTGCGTGACGCCGTCGCACATCGCCGGCACGCCGCCGGCCACCTGCGCCACGCCGCCCGCCTCGCGCGCCGCCTCGCGGATGAGCGCCGGGAAGGTCTCGAACGGCTGGTGCGCCGACAGCATGTCGTTATAGGCGGTGACGATGCCGAGGTTCGGCACCCGATCGGCGGCGAGCGCGGCCTTGTCGGAGGGCGCGCAGGCGGCGAAGCCGTGGGCGAGGTTGCCGCAGGAAAGCACGGTGCGGTGCGGTCCCGCGGAGATCGCCGCCTCCACGCGTTCGAGATAGGCCTGCCGCGCCGGCTTCGAGCGCTCGGCGATGCGGGCGGTGATGGCTTCGATCTCGCGTCTGGCTGTCATGGCTCGTCGGTCTTTCAGTTCGTCCAGTAGACGGGCACCGGCCTTCGCGCATGGGCGAAGACGGCGCTGACGGGCTTGTCCCCGCCGGGGCGAAGCGCGGCCTCGAGAACGGTGCGCTTTTCGCTTCCCTCTATGTGGAGCGCGAGCGTCCCGGCTTCCAGCAGCCGCGCGAGCGGCAGCGTCAGCCGCGGCTCGCCCGCGCTTGCCGCACGGACCGGCAGCACGAAGGCGCTGGTCGCTGGATCGAGGAGCGCGTCGAGATTCGCCGCGTCGGGAAAGAACGAGGCGGTGTGGCCGTCCGTCCCCATGCCGAGGATCGCCACGTCGAGCGGCCACGGCAGGGCAGCGAGCCAGGCATTCGCCTCGTCCGCCACCTGCCCGACGCTCGCGGCCGGCCGGTAGAGCGGCGCGAAGCGCGCGGCCGCGGCC
>JACZJD010000307.1 GCA_014860725.1 Aquamicrobium sp. | reverse complement strand
GCGCTCGACCGCCGCTTCGAGCCGGCCATGGACGCGGCGACCCGCAAGCGGAAGCTCGCCGGCTGGGCCGACGCGGTCAGTCGCACGCTGACGAAGTAGCGGGGAACGGCCCTTCGGCCGGCGCGCCGTCACGCCGCGGCGGCCCGCTCCTCCATCCAGCGGCGGTAGCGCCGGGCGCGGCACCGCGCATCCGCCTGCGACACGACCAGCGCCCATGCCGGCAGCACGCCGGGGGCGGTCCGCCGCCTGCGGCTCAGCCGGGTCAGCTGGTACTTGACGGCGGCCATATGCGCCGACGAGGCGAGCTGCTTGTTCTTCCACGTGATCGGCCTGAGCGCCGGGACGCTCGTCCGGCCGAGCCGCCAGTTGCGCGGCAGGTCCGGCTCGATGGCGAGCGCCGTGGCGATCCCCGCCATGGCGATGCCGCTTTCGACCACCTTTTGCGCCACCTCGCGCCGCCGGATGCCGCCCGTGACCATGAGCGGCATGGTCGCCACCGTGGCGATCTCGCGCGCGAAGTCGAGGAAATAGGCCTCGCGCGCCAGCGTGCGCTCGTCCCGCGCCGCGCCCATCATCGCCGGCGCCTCGTAGCTGCCGCCCGAAAGCTCGACCAGATCGACGCCGAGCGAGCCGAGCATCGCCACCACGTCCCGCGCATCCTCGGGCGAGAAGCCGCCGCGCTGGAAATCGGCCGAGTTGAGCTTGACGGCCACCGCGAAGCCCGGCGCCACCGCGGCGCGGACGCCGCGCACGATGTCGGTGAGCAGGCGGGCGCGGTTCTCGAGGCTGCCGCCCCAGCGGTCCTGCCGGCGGTTCGCCAGCGGCGACAGGAACTGGCTGAGGAGATAGCCGTGCGCGGCATGGATCTCGACGCCGGTGAAGCCCGCCCGCTCCGCGAGCAGCGCCGTGGTCACGAACCGGCGCTCGACCTCCGCGATGTCGGCCGCACGCATCTCCCGCGGCATCGGAAACTGCTTCGACAGCGCCCCGATGTCCAGCGCCACCGCCGACGGCGCCAGCGTCTCCTGCCCGAGCGCGGCCGGCATCTGCCGTCCGGGATGGTTGATCTGCATCCACACCTGCCCGCCGCGCGCCCGCCCGGCCTCGGCCCACGCCCGGAAGCGGTCGAGGTGGCGGTCGTCCTCCAGCACCACGCCGCCGGGGCCGGTCATGGCGCGGGCGTCGACCATCACGTTGCCGGTGATGATCAGCCCCGCCTCGCCCTCGGCCCATGCCCGATAGAGGCGCAAGAGTTCGGCCGACGGCGCGTGGTCGCCGTCGGCCATGTTCTCTTCCATCGCGGCCTTGGCGATGCGGTTCGGGATGACGGCGCCGTTGGGCAGCGCCAGCGGGGAAAACAGCGACATGTCCGGTCTCCAAACAATGAGTTGGACGCACCCTAACGTTTAAGTTAAGTTGAGGGTCAAGCGGCTTTTTGCAGAGGAGCGACGGGCATGAAGATCGGAGAGCTGGCCAGGCGCAGCGGCCTCAGCCAGTCGCGCATCCGCTTCTACGAGAGCATCGGCCTTTTGAAGACCGTCGAGCGCCGGCCGAACGGCTACCGCACCTATCCGTCCGAGGCGGTCGTCGTGCTCGACCTGATCGCGACCGCGCAGAAGGCCGGGTTCAGCCTCGACGAGATACGCACCCTCCTGCCGCCCGATCTGGAGCAGTGGGAGCACGGCGCGCTGATCGCGGCGCTCAGCCGCAAGGTGGCGGACATCGAGGCGCTGGAGGCGCGGCTTGCGCAGAGCAAGCAGCAACTCGTCGCCCTCATCGCGGATATCGAGGCCAAGCCCGGGGACATCGACTGCGCCGCCAATGCGCGGCGGGTGCTGGCGCGGATGCTGGACGGCAGGATGGAAAGCCCGACGCTGGCGGCCGGCGACGTCAAGCTGCTCGGCAGGACGAACCGCCGCCCGGCCGGCGCGGGCTAGGCGGCCGCCGCCCGCCGTCAGAGAAGGGCCGCCACCGTCTTCGCCGTCGCCTTGGCCGAGAACGGGTTCTGCCCCGTCACCAGCCGTCCGTCCGCGACGGCATGCGAGACGAACGGCAGCAGGGCCTTCTCGTAGCGCGCGCCGCGCCGCTTCATCTCTTCCTCGGCATTGTAGGGCATCTTCTTCGCAACCCCGGCCAGCACCTCCTCGGTCCATGAAAAGCCGGTGACGCGCCTGCCGGCGACCAGCAGCGTCCCGTCCGACAGCCTGGTGTTCAGGAGCCCGCAATAGCCGTGGCAGACGGACGAGACGATGCCGCCGCGCTCGAAGATCGCGCGGGTGATCCCTTGGAGCCCCTCGTCGTCGGGAAAGTCCCACATCACCGCATGGCCGCCGGTGAAATAGATCGCATCGTAGTCCGCCGGGTCGATCTCGTCGGGCCGCGCGGTGGACGACAGCAGCGCCATGCGGGCCTCGTCGGCCAGCCACGCCTTGGCGGAGGCATCCAGGAGCGGCCATTTGAGCGCGCGCGGTTCGAGCGGCGAGGTGCCGCCCTTCGGGCTCACGATGCGCTGTGCGAGGCCCTTTGCGGCGAAGACGTCCCAGGCATGCGTCAGCTCCGACAGCCACAGCCCGGTCGGCTCGTTCGGATCGGCATAGTGGGCGACGTTGGTGACGACGTGGAGAATGCGCTTGCTCATGCTGCAAAACCTCTTCGTGCCTGCGCCGGGGCCAGTCGGCTGTTGGAGCGCGGTGTCGGATCGGCCTCCCTCTCGGGTCGAGCCATAACCTTGAAGCAAGGTTCAGGGTCAAGGCAATTCCGGCGCGCTTCTTTTGCGTCGAGCCGGCCTCCCGCCCGATGGCGGCCGCGTCGCGCCGCGGCCCCGATCTTCCCGGTTCGACCCAGCTTCGGCC
>JACZJD010000306.1 GCA_014860725.1 Aquamicrobium sp. | reverse complement strand
GCGCGCGCGACGCGCACGGCGAGCCGGCGCAGGTTCTCGACCAGCACGAAGCGCAGGATCGACGGCAGCGCCCACAGCTCGCCGATGCGCAGCTTCTGCTCCTCCTGGAAGCCCTCGACGATGGCGTGGAAGCCGTCTTCGGACACCGCGCTGTCGGTATGCGCGACATAGGCCCACGCGATGACGAGCACCCGCGGCACGCCGAGGTCCGGCATCAGCGGCAGCTGGCGATAGAACTGCGGCGGCAGGTCGCGGTGGATGCCGACGATCGCTTCCTCGACGACGTGCGAGTTGTCGAGCAGCCAGTTGGCCGCCGGCGTCACGCTCTCCCCGGCCTGCTGCGCCCGGTCGAGGGTGTGCACCACGGCGCGGATGCGCTCGGCATTCTCCTTGGTGCGCTCGCGCGGCTCGAACGGCTGCAGCCCTTCGAGATGGATGCGCGAGCCTCCCGCGAGCCGGGCGCCGAGCAGGCGCAGGTCGTCGTGGGAGGATAGGCTGGAGCGGATGGGAGCCTCGCTATCATGAGGCGCTGGGGTGGGATCAGACCGAAGCTTCGGACCGATATGGATGTTCATTCTGTTCGTATCTCAGCGGGCGAATGGAACCGGGCGCGCAGGCCTTGCGGCCGCGCGTAAGCGCAATAGCCTTAAACCGATTGAGCGGCGTTCGGTTCCCATGTTGCTCTCGCGGGGGTACAAATTTTGTTGCGTCGCGATATGTGGTCGGGAGGCGCGGGCGCATCGAGGCACAGCCGTTGTGCGCAGAATGATGTCGATATCGCGGCCATGATTTGATGTAGTCTTTCGCGTCCACCGGCAAGGTGAACGATAGGGAGGAAGATCATGAAGCGTTTCGGCATTCTGGCGGCCCTTTTGGCCTCCACTTCTTTTGCTTCGGCCCAACAGCTCAGCGACGGCGTGGTTCGCATCGGCGTCTTGAACGACCAGACCGGCACCTATGCCGATTTCGGCGGCCTGACCTCGGCCGAGGCCGCGCGCATGGCGGTCGAGGATTTCGACGCCGAGGGCAAGGGCATCAAGGTGGAGATCATCTCCGCCGACCATCAGAACAAGGCGGACGTGGCTTCCGCGCTGGCGCGGCGCTGGTTCGACGTCGATGGCGTCGACGCCGTCGCCGACCTGACCAACTCCGCGGTGGCGATCGCGGTCAACACCATCGGCAAGGAGCAGGGCAAGATCACGCTGATGACCGGCCCCGCCACCACGCGCCTGACCAACGAGGACTGCTCGCCGACCGGCTTCCACTGGGTGTTCGACACCTATTCGCAGTCGGTCGGAACGGCGAAGTCGATCCTCGAGCAGGGCAAGGATTCCTGGTTCCTGCTGACGGCGGACTACGCCTTCGGCCACCAGATGGCGGCGGAGCTGACGCGCGTGGTCGAGGCCGGCGGCGGCAAGATCGCCGGCAGCGTCAACCATCCGCTCGGCTCGCCCGACTTCTCCTCGTACCTGCTGCAGGCCCAGGCTTCCGGCGCCCAGATCGTTGGTCTCGCCAATGCCGGCACCGACACCATCAACGCCATCAAGCAGGCGGGCGAGTTCGGCATCACCCAGGGCGGGCAGAACCTCGCCGGCCTGGTCATCGTCATCAGCGACGTGCACGCGCTCGGCCTCGACGTGGCGCAGGGCCTCCTCGCCACCACCGCCTTCTACTGGGACCGCGACGACGCCAGCCGCGAATGGTCGAAGCGTTTCGAGGAGCGCACCGGCCGCATGCCCGGCATGGTGCAGGCCGGCACCTACTCGTCCGTGCTGCACTATCTGCGCGCCATCGAGGCGGCCGGCACCGACGACGGCCCGGCCGTCGCGGAGAAGATGAAGGAGCTGCCGGTCGACGACTTCTTCGCTCCCGGCGGCACCGTGCGCGCCGACGGCCGGCTGGTGAAGGAGATGTATCTCGTCGAGGTCAAGACCCCGGCCGAATCGAGCGGTCCGTGGGACTACTACAAGGTGCTGCGCACCATCGCACCGGAGGATGCCGCCCAGCCGCTCGAGCAGAGCGCCTGCCCGTTCGTCAAGGGCAACTGAGCGAATTCCCTGCGGTCCGGGCCTCGCCGGCCCGGGCCGTCCTGCGGCTTTCTGCACCCTCTACCGTATTTGTACGACCTTGTCTTTGCCGGCCGGTTTGTGCAACGTTCGCGTCAAAGGTGCAAAACCGCATGGCCGGCAAACGGCCCGAGCGCTTCCCGGGAGGAGGGCTCATCCGGAAATCGCGCGTCCCCCCGGACGCGTCTGGAGGGTATGAGGAACGCATGGACGACGGCATCATACTTGCCGCAGAAGATCTGACGAAGGAGTTCAAGGGCTTCTTTGCGGTTGAGGGTGTCGGGCTTCGTGTTCGGCGTGGTCAGATCCATGCGTTGATCGGTCCGAACGGGGCGGGCAAGACGACGTGCTTCAACCTGTTGACCAAGTTCCTTCCGCCGACGCGGGGGAGGATCACCTACAAGGGCGAGGACATCACGGCGCTGTCGCCGGCCGACATCGCGCGTCTGGGTCTGG
>JACZJD010000305.1 GCA_014860725.1 Aquamicrobium sp. | reverse complement strand
ATGTTGGGCGTGGCGGCATGAAGCCGGGCGATCACCTCGCCGGTCGCCGGGTAGATCACCTCGACGGGTGCGCCCTGCTCGTCGTCCACGAAGCGGCCGTTGATGTAGTGCGATGCCTTCGGCTGGGCTTTCATGGTCGGTCTTCCTGCTGATCGGCGCTGCGGGCCGGGAGGTTAGTTCTCCTGGATCGAGATGCCGGACTCGTTGAGCCTGATCTCGACGCCCGACGGCTTCGATTCCTCGCGCCAGATATAGATGCCGAGGCCGATCACCACGACGATCAGCGCGCCGACGAGGATATAGAGCTGGTTCTGCTTCATTGCATGTCTCCGAAGGGGGCTTCCGGTCCGTCCGGTCTAGCCTACCGGTCGGATTCCCGCCAGCGCGGATTGATCCACGGCTCCAGATTGGACGGCGCCAGCGGCTGGCGGCCGAGGATGTGGTCCGACGCCTTTTCCCCGACCATGATCGACGGCGCGTTGAGATTGCCGTTGGTGATGCGTGGGAAGATCGAGGAATCGGCGACCCGCAGCCCCTCGACGCCGATGACGCGGCATTCGGGATCGACCACGGCCGCGGGATCGTCTGCCGCGCCCATGCGGCAGGTGCCGCAGGGGTGATAGGCGCTCTCGGCATGGGCGCGGATGAAGTCGTCGAGCTCGGCGTCGCTCTGCACCCCGGCACCGGGCGCGATCTCGCGGCCCCTGTAGGGGTCGAAGGCGGGCTGGCCGAAAATCTCGCGCGTCAGGCGGATGCAGTGGCGGAAGTCGGCCCAGTCGTCGGGATGCGACATGTAGTTGAAGCGGATGACCGGCCTGTCCCACGGGTCGGCCGAGCGCAGCGTCACCGCGCCGCGCGACTTCGAGCGCATCGGGCCGACATGGGCCTGGAAGCCGTGCGCCTTGGCCGCCGCCTTGCCGTCGTAGCGGATCGCGACCGGGATGAAATGGTACTGGATGTCGGGATAGTCGACGCCCGGCCGCGAGCGCACGAAGGCGGCGGCCTCGAAATGGTTGCTCGCGCCGAGGCCGGTCTTGAAGAACAGCCACTCGGCGCCGATCCGTGCCTTCGAGAACAGGCCGAGCCGGGAATAGAGCGTGATCGGCTGGAGCGATTCCTGCTGGATGTAGAGCTCCATGTGGTCCTGGAGATTGCGGCCGACGCCGGGCCTGTCGGCGACGACGTCGACGCCGTGCGCCCTGAGCTCGTCGGCCGGACCGATGCCCGAAAGCAGGAGCAGCTTCGGCGAGTTGATCGAGGAGGCAGCGAGGATCACTTCACGTCGTGCGTTAACGCGCTGAATCTTTCCGCGAGCTTCGATCTCCACCGCGACGGCGCGTTGATTCTCGATGACCACGCGCCGCGCGAAGCCCTTGACGAGACTCACGTTCCGGCGCCTGAGCGCCGGCCGCAGATAGGCGTTGGCGACGGACCAGCGGCGGCCCTGATGGATGGTCTGCTCCATCGGGCCGAAGCCTTCCTGCTTGGAGCCGTTGTAGTCCTGCGTCAGCTCGAAGCCGGCCTGCCGGCCCGCCTCGATGAAGGCGGCGTAGAGCGGGTTGGCGCGCGGGCCGCGCCGCACGTGGAGCGGGCCGTCCGTGCCGCGCCATCCCTCCTCGCCCTCGGGGGCGTTTTCCATGCGGCGGAAGTAGGGGAGGACGTCCGAGAAGGACCAGCCCGCCGCGCCCTCTGCGGCCCAGTGATCGAAGTCGCGGGCGTGTCCCCGCACATAGACCATGCCGTTGACCGAGGACGAGCCGCCGAGAACCTTGCCGCGCGGCGTGGCGAGCACGCGGCCGCTCAGATGCGGCTCCGGCTCCGTCGAAAAGCCCCAGTCGTAGCGGCGCATGTTCATGGGATAGGAGAGCGCCGCCGGCATCTGGATGAACGGGCCGAAATCCGTGCCGCCATATTCGATGACGACGACCGAGTGGCGGCCGTCCTCGGACAGGCGCCAGGCCATGGCCGCGCCTGCCGAGCCCGAGCCGACGATGACGAAATCCGCCTCGATCATCGCCCGGCTCCGGCACGCAGGCGCCGGCCGATGCATGCGCTGGATAAGGAAAGGCTGGTCATGGAAACGTCTTGTCGTTGCCCTGGATGGTCGTTGTGCCGGATATAGCTTCCCGTGCGAAGGGGTAGCGCTCCTGATACCGTCATGGGAAGGCGCAATCGGTCGCGGCAGCCATGCGCGGTGCGGCGGGGGAGGCTTTACTGCGCTGCACAAAACGTTCATAATTGAACAATAATCGTGCGCGCCGAACCGGCTTCGCCGTGTTATGTTCCGACCACAAGGGAGAGAGATTCATGACCGCTTGCATCGTGGGCTGGGCCCATTCGCCGTTCGGAAAGCTGGCCGACGAGACGGTGGAAAGCCTGATCGTCAAGGTGGCGACCGAGGCGCTGGAGCATGCCGGCATCGGTCCGGACGATGTCGACGAGATCGTGCTCGGCCATTTCAACGCCGGCTTCTCGGCCCAGGATTTCACCGCGAGCCTCGTGCTGCAGGCCGACGACCGGCTGCGCTTCAAGCCGGCGACGCGGGTGGAGAACGCCTGCGCCACCGGCTCGGCCGCCGTGCGCCAGGGCGTGCGCGCCATCGACGCGCGCGCGGCGCGGGTGGTGCTCGTCGTCGGCGTCGAGCAGATGACGACGACGCCGGGAGCGGAGATCGGCAGGAACCTGCTCAAGGCGTCCTACCTGCCGGAAGACGGCGACACGCCGGCCGGCTTCGCCGGCGTGTTCGGCAAGATCGCCGCCGCCTATTTCCAGCGCCACGGCGACCAGTCGGATGCGCTGGCCTATATCGCGGCCAAGAACCACCGGAACGGCGTCGAGAACCCCTACGCCCAGATGCGCAAGGATTTCGGCTACGACTTCTGCCGCAACGAGAGCGAGAAGAACCCGTTCGTCGCCGGCCCGCTGAAGCGCACCGACTGCTCGCTGGTCTCCGACGGCGCGGCGGCGCTGGTGCTGGCCGACACGCAGACGGCGCTCGGGATGCGCCGGGCGGTGGCCTTCCGCGCCAACGAGCATGTGCAGGACTTCCTGCCGATGTCGAAGCGCGACATCCTGCTGTTCGAGGGCTGCGAGGAAGCCTGGACGCGGGCGCTGAAGCATGCCGGCGTGACGCTCGACGACCTCTCCTTCGTCGAGACGCACGACTGCTTCACCATCGCCGAGCTGATCGAATACGAGGCCATGGGTCTGGCGAAGCGGGGCGAGGGCGCGAAGGTGGCGCTCGAGGGCCAGACCGAGAAGGGCGGCCGCCTGCCGGTCAACCCGTCGGGCGGGCTGAAGGCCAAGGGCCATCCGATCGGCGCCACCGGCGTGTCGATGCATGTTCTCTCGGCGATGCAGCTCACCGGCGAGGCCGGCGGCATCCAGGTCGAGAATGCTACGCTCGGCGGCATCTTCAACATGGGCGGTGCGGCCGTCGCCAACTACGTCTCGATCCTCGAAAGGATCAAATAGGGCCTCGAAGGGACCGAACACGCGGGCATGAAACCGTCGGCCATCGTCACCGGAGGCGCTTCCGGCATCGGCCTCGCCGCTGCCGAATGGCTTCTCGACGATGGCTGGCCGGTCGCCGTTCTCGATGCCGACCGGCAGGCGCTGGCGGCGGCCGAGGACATGCTGGCCGGCGAGAACGCCGTCTTCCTCTTCGTCGACGTCACCGACGAGGAGGAGGTGGCCGAGGCCTTCGATCAGGCGGTCGATGCGCTCGGGCCGGTCGGCGGGCTGGTCAATGCCGCCGGCGTCTCCTGCGACCTGCCGGCGATGGAGACGAGCGCGGAGCTGTTCCGCCAGGTGCTCGACGTCAACCTCGTCGCCGCCTTCGTCGCCGCCAAGGCGGCGGTGGAGCGCATGGGCGACACGCTTTCCATCGTCAACGTCGCTTCCGTGTCCGGCCTGCGCGGCAGCCATGGCCGCCTCGCCCACGGCGCGTCGAAGGCCGGCGTCAGGCTGATGT
>JACZJD010000304.1 GCA_014860725.1 Aquamicrobium sp. | reverse complement strand
GCCGTATTCCTTCCCTCCCCCCGAGAGGTCGCCTGATGGTCGCCGTCCCCCTCCTCGAGGAACTGAGCGGCAGCGCCTCCGGCGCCATGATCGCCGGGCTGGCCGGGCTCGATGCGACCATCGCCGCTGGCCATCATGTCGAACTGCTCGGCGGCGACCGCCCGCCACGGCGCCTCGCCATCTACCCCGCCTCGGCCGGCTTCGACCTGGTCGACGAACTGGACCATCTGAGCCGCCGCGCGATCGAGCCCAACGTCTTCTTCAATCCGCGCTTCCTCGCTCCGGCCATGCCGCGCCTGGAGGATCGCGAGGTGCGCCTGGCGGTGATCCGGGACGGCAACGAGTTCAAGAGCCGCCTGCGCCTGCTCGTGCCCTTTTCGGTGGAGAGATCGCCGGTGCCGATCGGCGTTTCCATCATGCGCACCTGGTCGAGCCCGTTCGGGCCGCTGGGCACGCCGCTGCTCGACCGCGACGATCCCGTCGGCGTGCTCGAGGACTTCTTCTCCATGCTGGCCAGACCGCATCTCAAGCTGCCCAGGGTGTTCGTCCTGCCCGACATGCGCCTCGACGGCGCCGTGGCGAGCCTGCTGCGCACGATGGCCGAGGCCAATGGCCTGCCGCTGATCGTCACCAACCGCGTCGAGCGGCCGTTCCTCGAAAGCGACCTCGACGGCGAGGCCTACCTCCGGCACGCGGTGAAGCCGCATCACCTGCGCGAGTTCCGCCGGCTGAAGCGCCGGCTCGCCGAGCACGGCGCTCTGGAGCACCGCGTCGCCCGCACCGCCGAGGAGATCAGGCTGGCCGTCGAGGACTTCCTGACCCTCGAAGCCGCCGGCTGGAAGGGCCGCGAGCGCACGGCGATGGCGGTCGACCGCTTCCGCGCCGCGTTTGCCCGCGAGGCGCTCTACCGCATGGCCGAGCAGGACCTCTGCCGCGTGCACCAGCTCCTCCTCGACGGCAGGCCGATCGCCTGCCTGATCGTGCTGGTCGAAGCCGGCGTCGCCTACACCTGGAAGACGGCCTACGACGAGACTTTCGCGCATTACTCGCCGGGCACGCTACTGGCGCTGGAGGTGACCCGCCAGCACCTCGACGATCCGAACATCGACCTGACCGATTCGTGCGCCGTGCCCGACCAC
The DNA here is from genome assembly GCA_014860725.1 of Aquamicrobium sp. The sequence goes on along the minus strand of JACZJD010000304.1, from coordinate 1,262 downwards.
CCGGTGATGAGCCGGCTGTGGACAGAGCGCAAGCCGATCGGAACCCTCGTTGTCGGACTGACCCCGGACAGCGACCGCGCCGCGCGTCAGGCCGCTTCCCAGCTCCACCTCTACCGCGAGACGCGCAACATGGCGCGCATGCTGAGGAACCGGATCAGGACGCTGTTCGGCCGCGACTGATCGCTGCTTCGGCCCGGAAATCCGAATCGGTCTTCGGAAAGTACGGTGCAGCAGATTCAATACCCTGGAGCGTCCCTTGAGCGTCCGGTTGGACGGACGGCGCTCTAAAGCCCGGCCTCGCGCCGCGCCCTGTCGCGGAAGATGCGGCGGATGACCTTGCCGGTCGTCGTCAGCGGCATCGAATCGACGAACTCCACCTCGCGCGGATATTCGTGCGCGGAAAGCCGCTCGCGCACCCAGAGCCGGATCTCGTCGGCGAGTGCCGCCGAGCGCTCGAAGCCGTCCTTCAGCACGACATAGGCCTTGACGATCTCCGTGCGCAGCGCGTCGGGCTTGCCAACCGCCGCGGCAAGCGCCACGGCCGGATGCCCGGTCAGGCAGTCCTCGACCTCGCCGGGGCCGATGCGGTAGCCGGCCGAGGTGATGACGTCGTCGTCGCGGCCGAAGAAGTGGACGAAGCCGCGCTCGTCGGTCACCCCCTGGTCGCCGGTGGTCATCCAGTCGCCGACGAACTTGCTCTCGGTCGCCTCCTCGTTCTGCCAGTAGCCGAGGAACATCACCGGGTCGGGCCGCCTGATCGCGATCTGGCCGACTTCGCCCGGCGGCATGGGCCGACCGGCCGCGTCGATGATCGCCACGGAATGGCCGGGTACCGGCAGGCCCGTCGCGCCGGCGCTGGTCGCGCCGATGGCGCCGCAGGAGCCGAGCACGAGGTTGCACTCGGTCTGGCCGTAGAACTCGTTGACGCTGACGCCGAACGCCTCGCACGCCCAGTCATGGGTCTCCCGTCCGAGCGCCTCCCCTGCCGAGCACACCGCGCGCAGGTCGAAGCTGTGGCGGGCGACGAGATCGCCTGCGCCCTTCAGCATGCGCAGCGCCGTCGGCGGGATGAAGGCGAGCCTCACCCGCATCGCCTCCATCAGCTTCAGCGCGCTTTCCGGCTCGAACCGCTCGAAGCGCGCCGAGACCGCGGGAATGCCGAGATGAAGCGCCGGCAGAAGCGCGTTGAGCAGCCCCCCCGCCCACGCCCAGTCGGCCGGAGTCCACATGACGTCGCCCGGCTGCGGCGGGAACTCGTAGGC
>JACZJD010000042.1 GCA_014860725.1 Aquamicrobium sp. | reverse complement strand
GAAGAGCCGTCGCACCATAGCGCGCTGCCGGCCGACGAGGCGGCATGCCGGGAAAGGCTGCGCGCGCTCGGCGTCGCCTTCGCCGAAGCGCCGGCGATCGACGAGCCGGAAGGCTGCAAGGCGGCCTATCCCCTGACCGTTTCCGGATTGCCGGGCGGCGTCGCGCTGCAGCCGGAGGCGACGCTGACCTGCGCGATGGCGGAAGCGACCGCGCGCTTCGTCAGGGATCACGCCGCGCCGCTCGCCAAGCGGGAGTTCGCGTCGAAGCTCGCAGCCGTCGAGCAGGCGTCCTCCTATGTCTGCCGGCCGCGCCGCAACGCGCAGAAGCTGTCCGAGCACGCCTTCGCCAACGCCCTCGACTGGAGCGCCCTCGTGCTGGAGGACGGCACGCGCGTCGAGGTCCGCACGCACGACGCGGCGAAGGAGCCGCGCGCCTCCCGCCTGATCACCGGGCTGCACAAGGCCGCGTGCGGCCCCTTCGCGACCGTGCTCGGACCGGGCAGCGACGCCGACCACGCCGATCATTTCCATTTCGACATGGCCGAGCGGCGCAATCCCTTCTGCCAGTAGCCGCCGCATTTGCGCCATACCCGTAAAGGCCGCCGCTGAGGTTTCCTTTACCGTTGCGCACTAGCATTTCCCCCGGTCCCGACAGGGACGTCTGAGACGGGGATTCCGGAGTGCCCAGCGTGTTGCGTATCGGGGCTGGAAAGCTTGCCGCCATGGTCGGCCGCCGCGTCCGCATCGGCGCGGCCCTTGCGGTGGTCGCGGCCGGTGCGCTTGCCGTCTCCTCCTGCACGGTTTCGGGCGTCCTCACCCCCAGCGTCGACGTCGGGACGCAGACGGCCTCGGTCCGCGCCCAGCCGCGCGGCCTTGCCCGCGTCGTGCCTGCCTCCAGGCTGATGAGCGTCGGCTATCCGCGCCTGTCGCAGCCGCTCGGCGCCTCGGACGCCGCAGCGATGCCGGCCGAGGAGGCCGACTGCCGCCGGCAGCTGCGGCGGCTCGGCGTCACATACCGCGACATCGCGCCGATCAACGACGGGGGCGCCTGCCGCATCGACTGGCCGGTGCAGGTCACGGGGCTGCCCGGCAGCGTCGAGATGAAGCCCGCCGCGACGCTGTCCTGCGGCATGGCGCTCGCCTTCGCGAGCTGGACGAAGCACGAGCTGACGCCCGCCGCCCGCTGGCGCTACCTGTCCGGCGTGAAAACCGTCCATCAGGGATCGAGCTATTCGTGCCGCAACATCCGCCGCTCCGGCGGCGTCGCCTCCGAGCACTCGAAGGGCAACGCGCTCGACGTGATGCGCATCGAGCTGCGCAACGGCAAGGACATCGACGTACGCAAGCCCGGCTGGTTCGCCTTCCGCGAGCGCGGCCTCCTGAAGAACGTGCGCGCCGGCGGCTGCCAGTATTTCACCACGGTTCTCGGCCCCGGATACGACGCCGACCACGCCGACCATTTCCACTTCGACATCAAGAACCGCAGAAACGGCTACGTCGCCTGCCGCTGAGTCGCGAGGCCCGACGCAAATTTCCTGTCGCGCGCAGCCGCGGCGGATGGTATCAGCGCTATCATGCTCACAGTCGAAATCGCGGTCGTCGTTGTCCTCATCTGCATCAACGGCCTTCTGGCCATGTCGGAGCTGGCGGTCGTCTCGTCGCGCCCGGCGCGGCTGAAGGCGCTGGCGGACAGGGGGCACTCCGGCGCCTCGACGGCCTTGCGGCTCGCGGCCAATCCCGGCCGCTTCCTGTCCACGGTCCAGATCGGCATCACGCTGGTCGGCGTGCTGTCGGGCGCCTTCTCCGGCGCGACGCTCGGCCTGCGGCTGACCGACTGGCTGATCGCCTCCGGCGTTCCGGCCGGCATGGCGGGCACACTCGGCGTCGGCTCGGTGGTGGCGCTCATCACCTACGCCTCGCTCATCATCGGCGAGCTGGTTCCCAAGCAGATCGCGCTGCGCAATCCCGAGGCCGTGGCCTCGCGCATCGCGCCGGCCATGCTCGGCCTCTCGGTCGTCGCCGCGCCGCTGGTCTGGCTGCTCGACGTTTCGGGCCGCACCGTGCTGCGCCTGCTCGGCCAGGCGGACGAAGGCGGCGCCAAGGTCACAGACGAGGAGATCGCCAGCCTGATCGCGGAGGCGGAGAGCCATGGCGTCGTCGAGAGCGACGAGCGCAAGATGATCGCCGGCGTGATGCGGCTGGCCGACCGCAGCGTGCGCGCCATCATGACGCCGCGCACCGAGGTCGCGTGGATCGACCTCGACGCCTCGCGGGCCGACATCCGCAAGCGGCTGCTCGAAACGAGCTATTCCATGCTGCCGGCCGGCAAGGGCAGCGTCGACCATATGGTCGGCGTGGTGCGGACGCGCGAGGCGCTGGTGGCGCTGCTCGGCCGCCAGGCCTTCGACCTCGCCGCGCTGGTGCGCACCGCCCCGATCGTCCACGACAATGCCGACGCGCTCGACGTGCTCGCCACGCTCAAGGAGGCCGAGGTGCCCATGGCGCTCGTCCATGACGAGTACGGCGACTTCGAGGGCGTGGTGACGCCGGCCGACATCCTCGAGACCATCGTCGGCGTGTTCAGGTCGGACGTGGACGAGGACGAGCCCGCCGCGGTCGAGCGCGACGACGGCTCGTGGCTGCTCGCGGGGTATCTGCCCATCGACGAGATGGCCGACACGCTCGGCATTCCGCTGCCCGAGAAGCGCGACTACGAGACGCTGGCCGGCTTCGTGCTGTCGCACATGCACCACCTGCCGCAGGTCGGCGAGCATGTCGACGTCATGGGCTGGCGCTTCGAGGTCATGGACCTCGACGGCCGCCGCATCGACAAGGTGCTGGCCTCGCGCAGCATCAAGACCCATCGCGAAGCGCGCACCTGACCTTGCGACATGAAAAACGCCCCGCACCTTGCGGCACGGGGCGTTGTACGGATCGGACGGAGAGAGATCCGATCAGGCCTCGCGGGCGGTCTTCAGCGCCTTGGCCCACCAGGCGAGCTGGCCGAGCATGTCGTCGGCGGCCTGGTTGAGATGCGCGAAGTCGGCGATCTTCTTCTCGCCGGAGGCGATCTGCATGTAGTCGGCCCAGACGATGTGGACGCCGGCGCGCACCGGCGCCATCTGGAGCTCGATGGAGATCAGGCGGAGCTGTTCGATCGCGCGGGCGCCGCCGACGCCGCCATAGCCGACGAAGCCGATCGGCTTGCGGTTCCACTCGTTGTAGGCGTAGTCGAGCGCGTTCTTCAGGACGGCCGTCGGGCCGCGGTTGTATTCGGCCGCCGTGGCGATGAAGCCGTCGAGGCTGGCGATCTTCTCCTGCCACTCCTTCGCGCCCTTGGCCTGGGACGGCGCATAGGCCGGCGACGTCTGCTCGTCGAAGAACGGCAGCGTGTAGTCGCGCAGGTCTAGGACCTCGACATCGAACTCGCCGGCGGCCTTGGCGCGCTCGGCGATCCATTCCGCCGGCTTGTCGCCGAAACGGCCGGGGCGGGTGGAGCCGACGATGACGCCGATCCTGGGCTTGGACATGGGATGCTTCCTTTCCTTTAGCACGGTGTGCCGGTAAACTGATCTGGTATCCTTTGGATACTGAGGCTATATAGGAGACCTGTTTCGCAGTGCACAAGGAGGCACTTCGTTGACACTGAGTCACCGGGACGAAACCACCTGCCAGGGCGTCAGCGACGTGCTTTCGCGGGTGGGCGACAAGTGGACGGTTCTGGTGGTGGAGCTTCTGAGCGACGGCCCGATGCGCTTCAACGAGCTACGCCGGCTGATCGGCAACATCTCGCAGAAGATGCTGACCACGACCCTGCGCGGGCTGGAGCGCGACGGGCTGGTGACGCGCACCGTCTACCCGACCATCCCGCCGCGCGTCGACTACGAGCTGACCGATCTCGGGCGCGAGCTGCGGATTCCGGTCTCGGCGCTGGCGCTGTGGGCGCGCGAGAACATCGGCCGCATCAACGCGGCGCGGGCGCGGTTCGACGGCGGCGCGGACTGAGCGGCCGGCTCACCCCTCGGCCGGCACGGGCGTCGGCTTGCCCTCGCCGTCGAGCGCGACCATGATGAAATCGGCATGGGTGACGCGCTCCATCAGGTCGGAGAGGTAGCGCTGCGCCCACGCCTCCACCCGCAGCGTCATCGAGGTGCGGCCGACCCGGGTGATGTCGATGTAGATGCACAGCGTGTCGCCGACCTTCATCGGCTTGGCGAACGCCATCTCCTTCACCGCCGCCGTCACCACCCTGCCCTTGGCGCGCTCGGCGGCGCGGATGCCGCAGGCAAGGTCCATCTGCGCCATCACCCAGCCGCCGAAGATGTCGCCGGCCGCGTTGGCGTCGGCCGGCATGGCCAGCGTGCGCAGGGTCAGCTCGCCGACCGGATTGACCTCGTTTCTGTTCATGGCTGCTCCCATCGTTGCCGTCCTCCACAGGTAGCCGCCGCTCCCGCTTCGCACAAGCCCGCGCACCTGCCCGGCCGCCGCGATTCCGGCCGAAGGAAAGTCCTTGGTTTTCAACTCGCTGGCGAGCGAAAGCGACTCTCCGTGCGAGGACGTTGAATCGGCTTCCCGGAGCAGCTGCAGCGCAGGGCGCGGGACTATCCCAGACGCAGCGCCACCACGCCGCCGCGCTGCTCATCGTCGGCGGCGACGCGCCAGCGCGTCAGGGGCTCGCCCAGCATGGCGACCGACAGCAGCATCGCGAACAGGATCGAGGTTTCCCTGAGCGCCGCCACCGCCGCGATCGGCGCCCTGGTCATCGCCCACATCGCGATCCAGTAGGCGACGGCGCTGAGGAAGCCGCCGACCAGCCCCACCTTCCATTCCGGCAGCATCGCGTGCACGACCTTCGGCCCGCGCAGCAGGATGCAGAAGACGAGCGACCACAGCCCCTCGAACAAGAAGAGCCACACGGCATAGCTGGTGGCGTCGACCGCCGAGCGCGCGCCGGAGCCGTCGGTGAGCGTGTACCCCGAGATGAAGAGCGACGTGACCAGCGCGAAGAACACGGACCGGCCGCCGAACGCGCCGACGCCGTGGCCGCGAAACGACATCAGGAACACGCCGCAGCACAGGAGCACGATTCCGAGGATCGCGAGCGGGCCGGGAATC
>JACZJD010000303.1 GCA_014860725.1 Aquamicrobium sp. | reverse complement strand
ATGTCGGGCCGCTGCCGGACGACGGGAACACCTGACTTCCGCCCGATCCCGCCCCGTCACCCGACGAGGCACATTTCCTCGCTCGCCGCCGCCTGCGTCCGTTCGAGGACCGCGAACGTGCCGTCGACGGCCCGGCGCAGCGCCTCCTCCACGCGAAGACCCCTAGCGAGATGCGCGGCGACGAGGCCCGCCAGCAGATCCCCCGTGCCGCAAGGGCGGATCGGAAGCCGCGGCGTGGCGATCCGGTGAAGATCGTCGCCCGCGCACAGGACGGTCTCCACCTGCCCGGGCGCGGTATCCGACAGGGTGCAGCCGGTGGCGATGACGCGCGGGCATCCGCGCTCGCCAACGATCTTCGCGGCGGCCACGATCCCGGCCGCGTCCCGCGCCGCCGCCCCGGTCAGCAGCTCGAGCTCGAACTGGTTCGGCGTGATCAGCGAGGCGAGCGGGACGAGCCCGTCGCGGAACGCCGCGAGCATGCCGTCGGCGACGAAGACGCCGAGATCGTCGTCGCCGATGACCGGATCGCAAAGATAGATCAGGTCCGGGTTTCGCGCGGTCGCGCGCCGCGCGAAATCGGCGACGACGGCGGCCGTCTCCGGCGAACCGAGATAGCCGGTGACGAGGATCGAGGCGCGCTCGACGAGGCCGCGCTCCTCGACGCCCCGAAGCAGGTCGGCGACGAGCTCAGCATCGAGAACCCGGCCGCGCATCGTCGGATAGTGGGGGTGGTTGGAGAGGAGCGTCGTGGGCACGGCCGCGACGTTCACGCCCGCGGCCTGCATGGGATAGACGGCGGCGCTGTTGCCGACATGGCCGTGGACGACCTGGCTCTGGACCGAGATCACGAGCATCCGCGTGTCCCCGCCGCACCCGGCCAGTAGTGGGAATCGGGCAGCGGCCTCGGACCGAACACGGCCTGCCCGACGCGCACGACGGTCGCGCCTTCCTCGATCGCCCATTCATAGTCGCCGGACATGCCCATCGACAGCTCCCGCAGCGCCTCTCCCTGCGGCGCGTCGCTCAGGGCGCGGTCGCGGATGTCGTGCAGCAGGCGGAAGCAGCGGCGCACCTCCGCCTCGTCCGGCGTGAAGGTGGCGAGCGTCATGAAGCCCCTGGGCCGCAGCGCGTCGAACGCGGCGAGCTCCTTCAGGAAGGCCGGAACGTCCTGCGGCGCAAGGCCGTACTTGCTCGCCTCGCCGGAGGTGTTGACCTGCACCAGCACGTCGAGCCCCTGTCCGAGGTGCTGAAGCCGCTTCTCCAGCGCAGTCGCCAGCGACAGCCGGTCGAGCGACTGCACCTCCGCGGCGAAGCGCAGCACGTCCTTGACCTTGTTGCTCTGGAGGTGGCCGATCATCGACCAGCGGACGGGCTCGCCGGCCAGAGCCTCGGCCTTCTTGCGGCCCTCCTGCACCTTGTTCTCGCCGAGATCGCCCGCCCCGGCGCGGATCGCCTCCAGCACCCGTCCGGGCGCGACCGTCTTGGTGACGAGGACGAAGCGCACGCCCTCGGCCGGCCGGCCGGACCGGCGTGCGGCTTCCGCGATGCGTCTCCGCACCGCGGCGAGATTTGTCGCGACGTCACCCATCGAGCCCGTCCAGCCATTCGCAGAACATCCGGCGCGCCGCTTCGCGCAGGGCCGGGCCGTGGCGCTTCGCATCCTGCCGGATGGTGCGGGGATCGATGCCGGCGGCGGCGAGCTCGCAGGCATGGCCGACCAGCCAGCGCTCGAGCCCGGCGCAGGCATCGGCCTCGGGATGGAACTGGACGCCGAGCACGGTGCGGCCGACGGCGAAAGCCTGCGTGGCGCAGGCGGGCGTCGAGGCGAGATTGACGCCGCCCTCGGGGATGTCGAAGGCGTCGCCGTGCCAGTGAAGCACGGGAACGCCGTCGAGATGCCGGAGCGGGCTCGCGAGCCCGGCCTCGTTCAGCATGAGCGGGGCGAAACCGATCTCCTTGACGCCGGTGGGGGCGACCTTCGCGCCCAGCGCCGCCGCGATCTGCTGCGCGCCGAGGCAGATGCCGAGAACCGGCCGCCCGGCAGCGAGCCGCCGCTCGATGAGCGCCCGCTCCTCGGCCAAGAAGGGATAGGCATCGGTCTCGTAGACCCCGACCGGCCCGCCGAGCACGACCAGCAGATCCGGCTCCGCCGGATCGAGGGCTGCGAAATCGGCGGTGCCGACGTCGTGATAGTGCAGCTTCCAGCCGGCGCCGGAAAGCACGGCCTCGAAGGTGCCGAGATCCTCGAAATGGATATGGCGGATGGCGATCGCCGTCCTGAGCATGGCACTGCCCTCGTCTCGTCCTGCATGTGGCACCTAGCGAACAACCGGCCCTCGTGGAAGAGCCGGATTCCTAATACGGGCTGGGCCGGATCGCATGCGCCATGGACGGACGATCCGGCCCATGCCTATTGTGCTGCGTGTAGAGACTGGATGGGCCGGATGGGCAAAGGTGCCACGCTTGCGATCGAGGTGAGGCAGGAGGGCCGCGAGCCGGTCTTCCTGGCGCTGGCGCGGTCGATCGTCGCCGAGATCGAGCGCGGCCGCCTCAAGCCGGGCGAGCCGCTGCCGGGAACGCGGGCGCTGGCGAAGTCCCTCGCCCTTGCCCGCAACACGGTCGATGCGGCCTATCAGGAGCTCGTCATGCAGGGATGGCTGGCGACGGCGCCGTCCCGCGGCACCTTCGTCGCCCGCGACCTGCCCGACTTCGGCCGCGAACGCGAGCCCGCTTTGCCGATGCCGCCGGCCGGCGCTCCGGGCGCGCCAGGCGGACG
>JACZJD010000302.1 GCA_014860725.1 Aquamicrobium sp. | reverse complement strand
GTCTTCGAGACCAGAGCGGCTGCCGCGGACGGCGGCGTCCAGATCGCCGTGCCGCGCGCGGCCATAGAGCCGCTCAAGGCGGGCCTGCGGGCGAGGATTGGCGCCGGCGGCGCATTCGAGGCGGCGATCGGCAGCGCGGCGTTCCCGCTGCGCGGCTCGCGCATCGCGATCACGGCGGCGCAGGACCGCTGCAGCTTGCGCGACATGTCGGCCTACACGCCGGTGACGTTCACGCCCTACACCTCCTACATGAACCTCGCGCGCGCGCTGCGGCGGGACGACATCGCCGCCTTCAAGCTCTCGACCGCCTCGGAGCCGGAGCTCACCGCGGCGATGGCCGAGTTCGACGGCGGCCGGCGGGTGCTGTTCACGCGGCTGTGCGGCTCGTCGTGGTACTACGGCGCGTCGGGCTGCAACATCACCGGCTTCGCGCCGGACGCGGGCGGCGAAGGCGACGGCGGCGAAGGCTGGCGCGCCGTCTACGACACCGAGAACGTCCACCTCCACACCGACCCCAAGGCGGTGACCGACGGCTGGCCCGACATCGTGACCCTGCCGGCGCGCCCAAGGGGGGGCGGGACTGCCGGCCCCGGCCTGATCTGGCGCTGGGACGGCAAGGCCTACGCGCTCAAGGGCGAGCTGCCGGAGGACGAGGAAGAGGACGTGACGGCCGAAGCGGCGCAGGAATAGAGGCGGGGCGCTTCGGTTCGTGGCGGCCGGCGTCCCTCGCCTGCCTGCCAGCATCCTCTCCCGCTGAACGGCCGGCAACCGCCCATGGCGGGACGCCTCCGCTGCGTCATCCCGGCCGACCGAGCGAAGCGAGGGAGAGCCGGGACCCATTGAGCAGCGCGGCCGGGTCCAAGGCTTGCGATACGGTGCTGGCACGCGCCAACGCGAGGACCGGGCCGTGCTCGACGATGTTGCGGCCAATGGGTCCCGGCTCTGCGGGCGCTTCGCGCCCTCGGCCGGGATGACGCGGCGGCGTCCCGCCATGGGCGATTGCCGACCCGTTAGCCGGAGAAGGTGCCCGAAGGGCGGAGGAGAGGCGGCGGCTTTCGGGAATCGGATCGGAGCGGCCGGGCCGTTCATCCCCCTCGCACGCGCCCCGGCGATGGAGTATAGATTGCCGGTTCCCATTCCGGCGGCGCTTCCATGACCCTCGCAAGCTTCGTGCCCGACCTGTCCATCGTCCTCCAGTTCGCGGTGGCGGTGTTCGTCATCGCCATCACCCCCGGCCCCGACATGACGCTGTTCGTCGGCCGGGCCTTGACGCAGGGGCGTTCGGCCGGCCTCGCCTGCATGAGCGGGGCGATGACCGGCATCATGATCCACACGCTGCTGGTCGCGCTCGGCCTTTCGGCGCTGATCGTCGCCTCGCCCGAGGCCTTCTTCCTGCTGAAGGTGGTGGGCGCGGCCTATCTGATCTGGCTCGCCTTCCAGGCGATCCGCCACGGCTCGGCCTTCTCGCCCGACGCGCAGCCCGAGCCGCGCAGGTCCTTCTTCCGCAACTGGGCGCTGGGGCTGACGATCAACCTCCTCAACCCGAAGATCGTGCTGTTCTTCAAGACCTTCCTGCCGCAGTTCGTCTCGGCGAGCGACCCGCACGCGCCGCAGAAGCTTTTGTTCCTCGGCCTGCTTTTCATCCCGCTGTCGCTGCCAGTGACGGTGCCGATGGTGCTGGCGGCCGACTCGTTCTCGGCCATGCTGCGGCGGGCGCCGCGCGTCATGCGTGCGACGGATTACCTGTTCGCGGGGGTGTTCTCGGCCTTCGCCTTCAAGATCCTGACCGCCTCGGCGAAGTAGGGCCGGCCCTTCCCGGTCAGGCGACGTCGGCGGACGCCACGTGGCGCCGGCGCGCCACCAGCCGTCCCAGCGAGAACCAGTAGGCCGCGCCGCCGGCGAAGCCGCCGGGGAACGAGGCGGCGACCATCATCGGCACATCGAGGGGCGAGGCGAAGAAGACGGCGAAGATCGCGAGCGACGCCCCGGCATTGAGGAGGCCGGCGACGGCATAGTCGCGCCAATGGTCCCATCGCCGGCTTTCGCCGAGCACGATCGCCACGACGAAGCCGGGCAGCGCGCAGGAGAACGTCCACAGGAAGCCCATCGCCAGCATGGCGGGCAGGCGGCGCAGAAGGGCGAAGAAGGAGCCGTAGGCGCCGCCGTCGGGAAGCGCGGCGGCGGCGAGGATCAGGCCGACGGTGACGACGACCGCGACGGACACGGCGACCGGATAGCCGGCTGCCACCAGGAGGAGCGTCGCGATGCCCCGCCCGTTCAAGCCTCGCCGTGCCCGGCGATCATCATCGCTTCCAGCGCCAGCCGGTCGGTCTTGCGCAGGCGCTCCGACTCCGACTTCAACTGGCCGCAGGCGGCGAGGATGTCGCGGCCGCGCGGGGTGCGGATCGGCGAGGCGTAGCCGGCATTGTTGATATAGTCGGCGAACCTCTCGATCGTCTCCCAGTCCGAGCACTGGTAGTTGGTGCCGGGCCACGGGTTGAACGGGATGAGGTTGATCTTGGCCGGGATGCCCTTGAGCAGCCGCACCAGCTCCTTCGCGTCGTCGATCGAATCGTTGACGTCCTTGAGCATGACGTATTCGAAGGTGATGCGGCGGGCGTTCGACAGGCCCGGATAGCGCCGACAGGCGTCCATCAGCTCCTTCAGCGGATACTTCCTGTTGATCGGCACCAGCATGTCGCGCAAATCGTCGCGCACGGCGTGCAGCGAGATGGCCAGCATGACGCCGATCTCCTCGCCGGTGCGGGCGATCTCCGGCGTCACGCCCGAGGTCGACAGCGTGATGCGCCGCTTGGACAGCGACAGCCCCTCGCCGTCCGAGGCGATGAGCAGCGCCTTCTTGACGTTCTCGAAATTGTAGAGCGGCTCGCCCATGCCCATCATGACGATGTTGGAGACCTTGCGGCCTTCGGCCGGCACGATGGCGCCGTCCGGCGTGTCGGTGTCGGGGAAGTCACCGAGCCGGTCGCGCGCGGTCATCAGCTGGGCGAGGATTTCCTCGGCCGTCAGGTTGCGCACCAGCTTCTGCGTGCCGGTGTGGCAGAACGAGCAGGTGAGCGTGCAGCCGACCTGCGAGGAGATGCACAGCGTGCCGCGCCCCTCCTCGGGGATGTAGACGGTCTCGATCTCGACGGGGCGGCCGGCGCCGCGCGGCGGGAAGCGGAACAGCCACTTGCGGGTGCCGTCCTGCGAGATCTGCTCCTCGACCACCTCGGGCCGGGCGATGGTGAAGTGGCGGTCGAGCGCGGCGCGCAGCTCCTTCGAGATGTTGAACATCTGCGAGAAGTCGGAGACGCCGCGCACGTAGAGCCAGTGCCAGAGCTGCTGCACGCGCATCCGGCGCTGGCGCTCCGGCACGCCGGCCACGGCCAGCGCCTCGGCCATCTCCTCGCGCGTCATGCCGATCAGCGACGGCTTCTCGGGCATGCGCGCGGCCGCGCCGAGGGCGGCGCGCGTCGAGGCGGAGGTGAGGTCGAGCGAAAGCGTCATGGTCGGGCAAAGATAATGGCGGCCGCGGCCGCGCGCCAGTGTCGCGGCGCCTGATAGCAGAACGGGGCCGCGTCGTCACGGCCCCGTCCCGGATCATCGCGAATGCGGTTACTGGCAGCTCTGGATCGAGTTGAGCGCCGCGGTGATGCCGCGCAGCGAGAAGGTGTAGCTGGTGGCGTTGCCGCGGCCGGAGGTGGCCTGCACCTTCATGTCGGCGCCGGCGCGCATGGCGGCGATGAGCTGCGGCTCCTCGGCGGCGTTCTCCATCCACGCCGACTTGCCGCGCGTGAACATCGAGAACGAGCGGTCGCCGACCGTGACCCGGACCTTGGAATTGGCCTGGAAGTCGTAGGAGGCGATGAACTGCGGCTCGTAGGAGACGTTCTGGCCCGGCTTCTGGCTGACGAAGAAGTAGATGTCGCCGTGATCGAGCGACGTCGGCTGCTTGTCGGTCGGGATCGTCAGCACGTAGCAGACCTTGCCGTTGTTCGCCGCATAGGAGTAGGTGCCCCAGGCGTTGTGCTGGCCGATCTTGGTGGCTCCCTGGGCAAGCGCCGGCGCGGAGGCCGCAAGCAGCGCGAGGCAGGAGATGGTCGAAATGGTTCCGCGCATCGTCTTAGCGTTATCCCTGTGCGTGGTCGTATTCGGATGAGGGCTGGCTGTCTCCAGAACCCATTCGCTTCATTTTGAATTAATCAGGGTTACGAAAGGGTGAACCGCACCACATGAAGGCCCCGCCGCTTCGCAACCCCTGCCTCCGCGCGTGTCCTTTTTGGCATCGCACGTCGGCTGCCGCATCCCTTGCCCTGCGTTGAAAAGGGCAAAAGCGGCGAGAGTTTGACCTGAAGAAGACGGCCCGGAAGCGGCCGGGACGGCGCTGGATCGTTTCACCGTTTCATGGAAACCGTAAAGCGATCCATCCCTTTGTCCTTCCGCAATTCCGGGCGGAAAACCGCTTCGCACTTTTCCCGAATTGCTCTAGGCGTCGACGTCCTCCAGCGCCCCGCGAGCCATCTCGCGATGGGCGGGCGTGATGTGGGCGCGGATCGCGGCGATGGCCGCCGTCAGCACGGCGACGTCGTCGGTGAAGCCGAAGCCGGCGATGAAATCCGGGATCATGTCGGCGGGCATGACGAAATAGGCGAGCGCTGCGAGCAGCGTGCCGCGCGCCCTGAGCGGCGTGCGGTGGTCGAGCGCGGCGTAGTAGGCGGCGACGACCTCCGGCATGAACGGAACCTGCCGCGCGGCGCGCTTCGCCGTGCGCCAGAACTTCGCGCGCACGTCGGCCTCGCGGCGGGCATCCTCGCGGGCGCCGGCCGGCTTCAGGATCTCGTCGAGCTTGGCCTCGTTCATGGC
>JACZJD010000041.1 GCA_014860725.1 Aquamicrobium sp. | reverse complement strand
GCGCGGCGCAAGGACCGCCGACATCGCCGTGCTCGGCCGGGCCGAGGCGCCGCTGGCGCTCGTCGCCGGCCGCCACCGCTTCCGCCTGCTCCTGCACGGCGACCGGCGCGCCGACATGCAGGCCTTCCTGCGCGCCATGCTCAGGGCCGGCCCGAAGCCGCGCGGCTCGGTCCGGGTGCAGGTCGACATCGACCCGCAGAGCTTCGTGTGACGAGGGCGCCGCGAAAGCGATGCGCCGCAATTGCTGCCCTTCAGGGAAGCGGCGTAGCGGCCGGACGCCAGAAGGGTATTCTTCGCCAGAGACGGTGTTTCCGGGGGCCGAGACCCGCGATCCGCTCCGGCAGGTCGTCCACGCCGCTGCCGTAGAACCCGCTCACGGTCAGCTCCCGGCCATTGGAGCGCACGTGGCCGCAGTTGAACCTTTTAAACCGGGCGGTGCCGGCGATCACCGCGTAGGAAGGCTCGCGATAGACCCATCGCGCGCTGTCGAGCGCCACCACGAGGGCGCTTCGGTGCAGGACCTTGAGCGTCTTTCCATCCCATTCGAGCACCACCGCGCCCGAATGAAGGGAAGCCCAGGCATTTTGCAGTTCGACGCAAGTAAATGCGATGACTATCGCAAGGATAAACAGCATGTTCTGGTTGTCGATCGCCATATAGGCAAAGAGAAGATATATTGCCGACAGGATCGCTATCACGCTGAAGCAACGTCCGGTCCGGCTCTCTATATGATAGATTTTCAAATTCGACGGCCTCCCGCGCCGCTTTCCCTGCAGCTGGCAGGACCATATGGCGAAACGCGCTCGCCCAAAAGGGAGAAGGGGCAAGCGCTGTATACGGACGAGACCTTGCCCGCGACCGGCTCCCCGGCCGCCCGGCCGGCACCGCCGCGCCATCGCAAAAATGCCGCAAAGCTGGCCGAGCCGTCGGCGGCGGCATCAAGCCATGAAAGGGCAGGACATGCGGTCTCGACCGGTCGACCAGCGCGTGCGCATCCGTATCCTCCGGGCCGGCGGGCTGGTCCTCGCCATCCTCATGCTGCTGGCGCAGCCGGCGATCATGGGCGCAGCGCACGAGGCGATCGAGCTGGTCGGCGTCGGGCTGGTGCTCGCCTGCATCGCCGGCAGAATGTGGAGCATCCTCTATATCGGCGGGCGCAAGAACTGCGATCTGGTGACCGTCGGCCCCTACGCAACGACCCGCAATCCGCTCTATTTCTTCTCCACCGTCGGCGCGGTCGGGATCGGCCTGATGCTGGGCTCGTTCGTCGCCGCAGCCGTGCTGGGGCTTGCGGCCTATCTCGTGCTCCACGCCACCGCGGCCCGGGAGGCGCAGTATCTGCGCACGCTGTTCGGCGCACGCTACGACGACTATGCGCGGCGCACGCCGATGTTCTGGCCGAACCCGTCGCTCTACGTCGAGCCGGAAGAGGCGTCCTTCTCGCCCGGCGTGCTGCGGCGCACCTTCCTCGACGGCGTGCTCTTCCTCCTCGCCTTCCCGGTGATCGAGGCGGTCGAGCACCTTCAGGAGGCCGGCTACCTGCCGGTCCTCGTCAGCCTGTTCTGAGCGCCGCCGTCGCGCGCGACAGCGGCGGCGGCTTGCGCTATCCTCCGCGCCGATTCGTTTTGAGGGGGATCTGATGGAACTCGCCTTTCCGTGGCCTGTCAGCCAGGGCGAGTGGCTGGCGTGGTCGAGCGCGGCGCTGACCGCGCTGTTCGGCCTCGTGATGCTGCTGGCGCCGCGCGCGGCGCTGCGGCTCATCCGTCTCCAGCCCGCGCCCGACCATCCCGACGCGATCGGCGAGGTGCGGGCCACGCTCGGCGGCTTCTATCTCGGCGCCGGCCTGTCGGCGATCCTGTTCGCCCAGCCGCTGATCTATCTCGCGCTCGGCCTGTGCTGGGCGCTGGTGGCCTTCGGCCGCCTCGTGTCCCTGCTGTCGGACGGCGGCAACACGCTGCGCAACTGGCTGCGACTCGTCGTCGACGCGGCGCTCGGCGTGCTCGCGCTCGCCTTCGCGCTCGGTTTGGTCCCCTGATCCACAAGCCCGCCGGATTCTGCGGCAAAACAGTGCGATTCCGCTGCCCGCCGCGTGTTGCGAGTCGGGGAAGCCTGTGCTAGACGGCATTCGACTTTTGGCCGGGGGCGGGTTCCACCCAGCTTTCCGGTCGGGGGAAAATCAACAAGGTCAAAGATTTAGCCAGAGTTAAACGCTCCAGCCCCAAATCTTGCGGCCTGTCAGGCAGAGAGAAAAGACGGTCCGTGGCACAGTCTGGCTCGATCATCTCCGCAGTGGCCGAACGCTATGCGGGCTCGCTCTACGAACTTGCAGCCGAATCGAAGGCCGTCGCCAGGGTCGAGGAAGACCTCACCCGCTTCGAGGCGCTGCTTTCCGGCTCCGACGATCTGAAGCGGCTGATCGAAAGCCCGGTCTTCTCGGCCGAGGATCAGCTCAAGGCCATCTCGGCCGTCGCCGACAAGGCGAAGATCGAGGGGCTGACCGGCAACTTCCTGCGCGTCGTCGCCCGCAACCGCCGTCTGTTCGCCATCCCCGGCATCATCCGCGCCTTCCGCCGCATCGCGGCGCAGGCGCGCGGCGAGGCGGAAGCGCAGGTCGTTTCCGCGCATGCGCTCACGCCTGCGCAGCAGACGGAACTGAAGGCTGCGCTGAAGGCCGTCGCCGGCAAGGACGTGGCGCTCAGCCTGACGGTGGACCCTTCGCTTCTCGGCGGTCTCGTGGTGCGGATGGGTTCGCGCCAGATCGACACGTCGCTCAAGACTAAACTCGCTTCGCTCAAGCTCGCACTGAAAGAGGTCGGCTGATGGATATCCGCGCCGCGGAAATTTCCGCAATTCTCAAGGATCAGATCAAGAATTTCGGCAAGGAAGCCGAAGTCTCCGAGGTCGGCCAGGTTCTGTCCGTCGGCGACGGCATCGCCCGCGTCTACGGCCTCGACAACGTCCAGGCCGGCGAGATGGTCGAGTTCCCGGGCGGCATCCGCGGCATGGCGCTGAACCTCGAGGCCGACAATGTCGGCGTCGTCATCTTCGGCTCGGACCGCGACATCAAGGAAGGCGATACCGTCAAGCGCACGGGCGCCATCGTCGACGTGCCGGTCGGCCCGGGCCTGCTCGGCCGCGTCGTCGACGCGCTCGGCAACCCGATCGACGGCAAGGGCCCGATCAAGGCCACGGAGCGCCGCCGCGTCGACGTCAAGGCCCCCGGCATCATCCCGCGCAAGTCGGTGCACGAGCCGATGTCGACCGGCCTCAAGGCCATCGACGCGCTGATCCCGATCGGCCGCGGCCAGCGCGAGCTGGTCATCGGCGACCGCCAGACCGGCAAGACCGCGATCATCCTCGACACCTTCCTCAACCAGAAGCCGCTCAACGAGGGCGACGACGAGAGCGCCAAGCTCTACTGCGTCTACGTCGCCGTCGGCCAGAAGCGCTCGACCGTCGCCCAGTTCGTGAAGGTGCTGGAGGAGCGCGGCGCGCTCGAATATTCGATCGTCATCGCCGCGACCGCGTCGGACCCGGCGCCGCTGCAGTTCCTCGCCCCGTTCGCGGGCTGCGCCATGGGCGAATACTTCCGCGACAACGGCAAGCATGCGCTGATCGCCTATGACGACCTCTCCAAGCAGGCCGTCGCCTACCGCCAGATGTCGCTGCTGCTGCGCCGCCCGCCGGGGCGCGAGGCCTATCCGGGCGACGTCTTCTACCTGCACTCGCGCCTGCTGGAGCGTGCGGCGAAGCTCAACGACGACAACGGCAACGGCTCGCTGACGGCGCTTCCCGTGATCGAGACGCAGGCCAACGACGTGTCGGCCTACATCCCGACCAACGTGATCTCGATCACCGACGGCCAGATCTTCCTCGAGACCAACCTGTTCTTCCAGGGCATCCGCCCGGCGGTGAACGTCGGCCTCTCGGTGTCGCGCGTCGGCTCGTCGGCGCAGGTCAAGGCGATGAAGCAGGTCGCGGGCTCGATCAAGGGCGAGCTCGCCCAGTATCGCGAGATGGCGGCCTTCGCGCAGTTCGGCTCCGACCTCGACGCCTCGACGCAGCGTCTGCTCAACCGCGGCGCGCGCCTGACCGAGCTCCTGAAGCAGCCGCAGTTCTCGCCGCTGAAGACGGAGGAGCAGGTCGCCGTCATCTTCGCCGGCGTCAACGGCTATCTCGACAGCCTGGCGCTGAACCAGGTGCAGAAGTTCGAGCAGGGCCTGCTCGCGCATCTGCGCGCCGAGGGCAAGATCCTCGAGGCCATCCGCAAGGAGAAGGCCCTGTCGGACGATCTGCGTGGCCGGCTCAAGGCCGAGATCGACGCCTTCGCCAAGAACTTCGCCTGAGGCAGGCCGGATCACGAAAGCTAGGGTAGCCGCATGGCTTCACTGAAAGACCTTCGCAACCGCATCGCCTCGGTCAAGGCGACGCAGAAGATCACCAAGGCGATGCAGATGGTCGCCGCGGCGAAGCTGCGCCGTGCCCAGGAGGCGGCGGAGGCCGCGCGCCCCTATTCGGAGCGCATGGCGGCGGTGATGGCCAATATCGGCTCCGCCGTGTCGGCGGCCGACGCGCCGCCGCTGATGGCCGGCACCGGCAAGGACGACGTGCATCTGCTGATCGTCGCCACGGCCGAGCGCGGCCTGTGCGGCGGCTTCAACACGCAGATCGCGCGTCTGGCCCGCGAGCACGCCCGCCGGCTGATCGCCGAGGGCAAGACGGTGAAGATCGTCACCGTCGGCAAGAAGGGCTACGACATCCTGCGCCGCGACTTCGCGGACAGGATCGTCGACCGCATCGAGCTGCGCGACGCCAAGCAGGTCGGGTTCGTCCATGCGGACAACATCGCCCGCAAGGTGATCGGCCTGTTCAACGAGGGCGGCTTCGACGTCGCGACGCTGTTCTACTCGCGCTTCAAGTCGGTCATCAGCCAGGTGCCGACCGCGCAGCAGCTCATCCCCGCCTCCGCCCCCGAGGGCGAGGCGAAGGACAATGCCGGGGGCAATGCCAAGGGCAATGGGACTGCCGTCTACGAGTACGAGCCCGAGGCCGGCGAGATCCTGTCGGATCTCATCCCGCGCAACATCGCCGTGCAGATCTTCCGGGCGCTGCTCGAGAACGCGGCCGGCGAGATGGGCGCCAAGATGACGGCGATGGACAACGCGACCCGCAACGCGGGCGACATGATCAACAAGCTGTCCATCACCTACAACCGTCAGCGCCAGGCGCAGATCACCAAGGAACTGATCGAAATCATTTCGGGCGCGGAAGCGCTCTGACCGCCCGAGGGCGGACAACAGGAACGTTGAAGAGGGTATTCACGATGGCGAAAGCAGCGACCCCGAAGAAGGCCCCGGCGGCGAGCGCCAAGGCCGCAGCCGAGCCGAAGGCGGCAGCGCCGAAGGCCGCTGCTCCCAAGG
>JACZJD010000301.1 GCA_014860725.1 Aquamicrobium sp. | reverse complement strand
GCCTCGCCGACCGCCGCCACCTCGCCGGAGGCCTCCAGCCCCGGCAGGTCGGAGGCGCCCGGCGGCGGCGGATAGGCGCCCTTGCGCTGCAGCACGTCCGGCCGGTTGACGCCGGCGGCGCGCACGCGGATCAGGATCTCGCCCGGTCCGGGAACGGGCAGGGGGCGGCGTTCCGGCTTCAGCACCAGCGGCCCGCCCGGCTCGGAAATCGCGATCGCCGTCATCTCGTCGGGAAGTGTCTGCGACGCCATGCGCGCTCCTTTCTCGCTTCTCTCGTTCGGGGTGGGCAGTTTGCCTCGGCCTGCCCTAGTTATGTACAGTTATGAGTTCGAGGCAAAGCGGAGGAGCCGGAAATGGCGCTGTTCGACGACGAACCTGTGAAGCCCAGGCGTGTCCACGAGATCGGGCAGGATCTGTCGCTGCTGTCGGTGGACGAGCTTCGGGAGCGGATCGGCCAGCTCAAGGCCGAGATCGGCCGGCTGGAGGACGAGCTGGTGGCCAAGGGCTCGACGCGGCAGGCGGCCGAGGCGCTTTTCCGGCGCGGATGAACACTTTGCGACCCGGTGTCGTAAACATGTGAGCGGCCCGCCCGAAAATCCGCCAGATTCCGGCCGAATCGACTGTCCGATTCGACGTTATCAAGCCGGCCGCCTGCGGAGACGCCATGTTCGCCACCTACCGTTCGATTATCGCGCTTCTGGGCGGCACGGCCTTCCTGCTCGCGGCGTCCGGGCTGCACAGCCTGCTCCTGCCGCTGCGCGGTCAGGCGGAAGGGTTCTCCACCGCCTCGCTCGGCCTGCTCGGCACGGCGTGGGCGGGCGGCTTCGTGGCCGGCTGCTACGCCGCGCCGTTCCTGGTGCGGAAGGTGGGGCACGTGCGCGCCTTCGGCGCCTTCGCCGCGTCCGGCGCCATGGTGGCGCTGACGACGGGGCTGTGGATCGACGAGGCGGCGTGGATCGCGCTGCGCGCCGCCACCGGCTTCACCATGGCCGGCGCCTTCATGGTCATCGAGAGCTGGCTCAACGAGCGCGCCACCAACGAGAACCGCGGCACGGTGTTCGGCCTCTACATGATGGTGACCTACGGCGCGATCACCGCCGGGCAGATGATGGTCGCGGCCACCGACATCGCCGCCGCCACGCCCTTCATGCTGGCGGGCATCCTGTTCTGCGCCTCGCTCATCCCGACGGCGATCTCCTCGGCCCAGTCGCCGCAGCCGCTCGCCGGCGTCCGGCTCGACCTTGCCGCGCTCTACGCCAACTCGCCGGTGGCCGCGGTCGGCTGCCTGCTCGTCGGCATCGCCAACGGCGCCTGGGGCACGCTCGGCGCGGTCTACGGCGCGCGCGCCGGCATCTCGGCCTTCGAGATCGCGCTGATGATGAGCCTCGTCGTCGTCGCCGGCGCGCTGGCGCAGCTTCCCGTCGGCCGCGCCTCCGACCGCACCGACCGCCGCTACGTGCTGTCGGCGGCGGCCTTCGGCGCGGCGCTGTTCGCGCTGTCGCTGTTCGCCTTCGCGCCGCGCTCGGGCACGGTGATCCTGATCCTGACCGCCGGCTACGGCGCGCTCGCCTACACGCTCTATTCGATCGCCGTGGCGCACGCCAACGACCACGCCAGCCCGGAGGACTTCGTCAAGGTCTCGGGCGGCCTGCTGCTGCTCTACGGCTTCGGCACCATGATCGGGCCGCTGGCGGGCGCCTACCTGATGGAGCGGATGCGGCCCGACAGCCTGTTCCTGGCCACGGCCGCGCCGCATCTGGCGCTCGGCGTCTATGCGCTGATGCGCGCCCGCGTGCGCGCGCCGGTGCCGGTGGAGGAGCGCGAGGCGTTCAAGACCCTGCCGGCCGAGCGTGCCGTGACGCCGCAGGCCGGGCTGCTCGACCCGCGCAGCGAGCCGGAGAGCGACGGCCGCGACGGCGAGGACGAGATGAAGCCCGCGGCCGAATGAGCGCGGATGGCGCTTGTGGATTGAGTTTCCCGGCGGTGGGCTCCAGAATGCGGGCATGACCCAGCCCGACGCCTTCATGGCCATCGCCGACGACAACCGCCGCTACCTGCTCGAGGAGCTGCGGCGCGGCCCCAAGACCGTGAACGAGCTGGCCGGCGGCCTGCCGGTGTCGCGCCCGGCGGTGTCGCAGCATCTCAAGGTGCTGCTCGACGCCGGGCTGGTCAGCGCCCGCGCGCAGGGCACGAAGCGCATCTACGCGCTGAATTCCGACGGATTCCTCAGGCTCAATATCTGGCTGGACCAGTTCTGGGACGGTTGAGCGCCGCGGCAGCGCCGCGGGGACAAAAAAAGCCGGCGGCGGGATCGCCACCGGCATGTTGCGGTTTTTTCCTCGCTGTGCCGACGCCTAATGGCGGGTCGGCGTCTGCAGCCTTTCAATCTCGTCCTTGATGGCCAGCTTGCGCCGCTTGAGCTTCGCGATCTCGAGATCGTCGGATGAAGGATGCGACATCGCTTCGTCGATCTGGCGGTCGATTTCGCCGTGCTTGCGCTGCAATTCCGCAAGATGGGATGCAAGAGACATGATTGGCTCTCCCTTCAAGGTTCCTTGACCGCACCGTCACGGGCACCCACCGCAGGCCGCCCGATGTGACAGCGCCAGGGTAGTGTGCCATCGATTTAGGCGGCTGTCGAATGCGGCATAGTGGCATTCCAAGCGGAGCCTGAATATGCTATTAATTGCACGCCGGTAGCGGAAGCTCCGGCAACCCGCCCGCCAAGGCGAATCGTCGCCGCAATCTTCAGACGGACGAGCATGTCGGAACAGGAACAGGCCGAGATTCGTCTCGAGTTTGCAAAGCTCAAGCAGGAACACACGGATTTCGACGCCGCGATCAACGCAATGATCGCCACCGGCTGCGACGCCCTCCAGATCCAGCGCATGAAGAAGAAGAAGCTGGCGCTGAAGGACCGGCTCAAAGAGCTCGAAGACCGGATCATTCCCGACATCATCGCCTGAACGGCGCTCCCGACAGCAAGGCAGGAACGAAGGCATGGCCGGCACCGCATCCGACGTCGCCATCATCATGGGCAGCCAGTCCGACTGGGCGACGATGCGCCATGCCGCCGAGACGCTGCAGGCGCTCGGCGTGCCGCATGACAGCCTCATCGTGTCGGCCCACCGCACGCCGAAGCGGCTCTACGATTTCGCCACCGGCGCAAAGGCGGCGGGCTACAAGGTCATCGTCGCGGGCGCCGGCGGGGCGGCGCACCTGCCCGGCATGACCGCGGCGCTGACGCCGCTGCCCGTCTTCGGCGTTCCCGTTGAATCGAAAGCGCTTTCCGGCAAGGATTCGCTCCTCTCCATCGTGCAGATGCCGGCCGGCATCCCCGTCGGCACGCTCGCCATCGGCAAGGCCGGCGCGGTCAATGCCGCGCTGCTCGCCGCCGCCGTGCTGGCGCTCTCCGATCCTTCCCTCGGCCAGCGGCTCGATGCCTGGCGCGCCGAGCAGACCGGCAAGGTCGCCCTGCGCCCCAGCGACGAAGCGTGAGCGATAGGGCATGAGCGCACCGCTTTCCCCCGGCGAGACGATCGGCATCGTCGGCGGCGGCCAGCTCGGCCGCATGCTGGCGATGGCGGCGGCTCGCCTCGGCTATCGCACCGTCATCCTCGAACCGCAGGCCGGATGCCCGGCGGCGCAGGTCGCCAACCGGCAGATCGTCGCCGCCTATGACGACCCGGAGGCGCTGGCGGAACTGGCGCGCGGCTGCGCCGTCGTCACCTACGAGTTCGAGAACGTGCCCGTCGCGGCGGCCGAGACGCTTGCGGCCTCGGTGCCGGTGTTCCCGCCGCCCCGCGCCCTGGCGGTCGCGCAGGACAGGCTGGTCGAGAAGACCGAGCTCAACCGCATGGGAATATCCACAGCCCGCTTCATTCCTGTGGATAACGACGACGATCTCGCGGCCGGGCTTGCGGCCTTCGGCGGCGACGGCGTCCTGAAGACGCGCCGCCTCGGCTATGACGGCAAGGGCCAGCGGGTGTTCCGCGGGGCCCGTGCCGGCGATGCCGCCGGGGCCTGCGCCGCCATGGGCGGCGTGCCGCTGATCCTCGAGGCGCTGGTGCCGTTCGAGCGCGAGATTTCCGTCATCGCCGCGCGCGGCCGCGACGGCATCGTCAGCGCCTACGACCCGGCCGAGAACGTCCATCGCGACGGCATCCTGCATTCGTCGACCGTGCCGGCTGCCGGCAACCCCGCCGCGCTCGCCGCCGCGCGGGAGGCGGCCCGCGCCATCCTCGACGGCCTCGGCTATGTCGGCGTCATCGGCGTCGAGTTCTTCGCCCTTGCCGACGGCTCGGTGCTCGCCAACGAGATCGCGCCGCGCGTCCACAATTCCGGCCACTGGACGGAGGCCGCCTGCGCGGTGTCGCAGTTCGAGCAGCACATCCGCGCCGTCGCCGGCCTGCCGCTCGGCGATCCCGGCCGCCACAGCCACTGCGTCATGGAGAACCTGATCGGCGACGACGTCGCCGGCGTGCCGGCCCTCCTCGCCGAGAAGGACGTCGTCGTGCACCTCTACGGCAAGGAAGAGGCGCGGCCCGGCCGCAAGATGGGGCATTTCACCCGCCTCGCGCCGCGGCAGCGGTAGCGCCGGCACCCCGTCGCCCATTCGCCGCTTGCATCGGGCGGGCGGCTGTGGATTGGTTGCGCGGTCATCCACGGGGAACGCGCCATGTCCTTCGAGCTGTGGGCCGCCTTCGCCTTCGCCTCCGCGATCGTGGTCGCGATTCCGGGGCCGACGGTGCTTCTGGTCATCTCCTATGCGCTCGGCCACGGCCGGCGGCCGGCGCTCGCCATCGTCGCCGGCGTCGCGCTCGGCGATTTCACGGCCATGACCGCCTCGATCCTCGGCGTCGGCGCGCTGCTCGCCGCGTCGGCGACGCTGTTCACGGCGCTGAAGTGGATCGGCGCGGCCTATCTCGTCTATCTCGGCATCAGGCTGTGGCGCGCGCCGGTGGCGCCGCAGGCGGCCGATGCGCCGGTGCCGGCCGTCGCCACGCGGCGCATCTTCCTGCACGCCTATGTCGTGACGGCGCTGAACCCGAAGAGCATCGTCTTCTTCGTCGCGTTCCTGCCGCAGTTCCTCGATCCGGCGGGTCCGGTCGCGCTGCAGCTCGTCGTGTTCGAGATCACCTTCCTCGTGCTCGCCACGCTCAACGCCGCCGCCTATGCGCTCCTCGCCTCGACGGCGCGCGGCGCGATCCGCCGCCCGGCCGTGCAGAAGGCGGTGAACCGCGCCGGCGGCACGCTGATGATC
>JACZJD010000300.1 GCA_014860725.1 Aquamicrobium sp. | reverse complement strand
CAGCGCGCCATGGATGCGCAGACGCTTGCCGATGCGGCGCTTCGCGCCGGCTTCGCGCCGGGCGGGACCGTCGACGGCCATGTCCTGCCGGACCAGCTCGTCGCCGTCTTCGAGCGAGGCGAGCAGGCGAGGGTGCCGCTCCTCGCCGGCTTCAACAGCGGCGAGGTGCGCTCGCTGCCCTTCCTGATGCCGCCGCTGCCGGAGACGGCCGCGGCCTACGAGGCGGAAATCCGCAGCCGCTACGGCGATCTCGCTGAGCGGTTCCTGTCCCTCTATCCGTCCGGCGACGTCGCGGAAAGCACGCTCGCCTGCATCCGCGACGCCCTCTACGGCTGGACCGCGCTGAAGCTGGCCGCGACGCAGAAGGCGGCCGGCCTCCCGTTCTTCCTCTACTATTTCGACCACACCTATCCGGCCGCCAGCGCGGCGGGCCTCGACGGCTTCCATGCCTGCGAGCTGCCCTATCTCTTCGCCACTGCCGACCGCACGCCGCCGCTGTGGCCGGCCATCCCCGCGACGGCGGCGGAGGCGGCGCTTTCCCGCGCCATGGGCGACTACTGGGTTTCCTTTGCTCGCGCCGGCATGCCGCAGGCGCAGGGCGCCCCGGACTGGCCCGACCATGCGCCGGCCGGCGCATTCATGCATTTTTCCGGCACGCCGCGGGTCTCGCACGACCTGCTGCCCGGCATGTTCGCGCTCAACGAGGACGTGGTGCGCAGGCGGCGCGCGGCGGGCGACGTGCCGTGGAACTGGAATGCAGGGGTGGCGGCGCCGTCCCCGGGATCGGAGGCCTGACAGGCGATGAAAGACGGTGCAATGCAGCCCTACCGGCTGACGCTTGACAAGTTCCTCGACCATGCGGCCAGGTGGCACCCGGAGGCCGAGGTGGTCACGGCGCGCGCCGACGGCGACAACGCCCGCATCGGCTATGCCGCGCTCAGGGAGCGGGCGCTGCGCGTCTCCGGCGTGCTCGCCGGGCTCGGCGTCGACACCGGCCGGCGCGTCGCCACGCTCGCCTGGAACAGCCAGGCCCATGTCGAGGCGTGGTTCGCGATCATGGGCATGGGCGCGACCTGCCACACGCTCAATCCCCGCCTCACCGCCGGCCAGACGGCGGCGATGCTGCGGCAGTCGCAGGCGCAGATTCTCATCGTCAGCGCCGACCTGCTGCCGCTGGCGCTGGAGATCGCGGCGAAAGCGCCGCTGCGGCACATTCTCACCATCGACGGCGACCCGGCCGAAGGCGGCGACGGCGCCGTCGTCAGGCCGCTCGAGGCGCTGCTCGCCGGGGCGGCCGCGGAGGTCGCGTGGGGCGGCTTCGACGAGAACACCGCCTCCGGCCTGTGCTTCACCTCCGGCACCACCGGCGAGCCCAAGGGCGTGACCTACACCCATCGTTCCAGCTACCTCCACACGCTGCGGCTGCTGCAGGCCGACGTGATGGGCATGACGGCTGGGGCTACCGTGATGCCGGTGGTGCCGATGTTCCACGCCAATGCCTGGGGCATGCCCTTTGCCGCGCCCGCCGTCGGCGCGAAGCTGGTGCTGCCCGGCCGCCAGTCGGACGGCGCGAGCCTTGCCCGGCTGATCGCGGCCGAAGGCGTCACCATCGCGTCGGCAGTCCCGACCGTCTGGCTGGGGCTGGTCGAGCATCTGGAGGCGGAAGGCGGCGAGGTGCCGTCGCTGAAGCGCGTCGTCGTCGGCGGCTCGCCGATGCCGCCGGCGCTGATGGAGCGGATCGAGCGGCGGCTCGGCGTCACCGTGCAGACGAGCTGGGGCATGACCGAGCTGTCGCCGCTCGGAACCATCGCGCCGCCGGACCTCGCCCGCCGCGACGCGGCCCTGTCGGGGCGGCCTGCGGTCGGCATCGACCTGCTCCTGACCGATGCCGAGGGCCGCGCCCTGCCGCGGCAGCGCGATGTCGAGGGGCATCTTCGCGTGCGCGGCCCGGCCGTGGTCGAGCGCTATCTGGGGCAGGACGAGCCGGCCACCGACGCGCAGGGCTGGTTCGACACCGGCGACCTCGCCCGCATCGACGGCAAGGGCAACCTCGTCATCACCGGCCGGGCGAAGGACCTGATCAAGTCCGGCGGCGAATGGATCAACCCGGCGCAGATCGAGGCGATCGTCGGCGCGCTGCCGCAGGTCTCGCTCGCCGCCGTCGTCGGGCGCACGGACCCGAAATGGGGCGAGCGGCCGGTGCTGCTGGTCGAGATGCGCAAGGACGAGGAGCTGACCGACCAGCAGCTTCTGGCGCCCCTGCACGGCCGGGTGGCCTCGTGGTGGATACCCGACGAGGTGGTGCGCCTGTCGAAAATGCCCACTGCCGCGACGGGAAAGGTGGACAAGTTGCGCCTGCGCTCGCAATACGGACAGGCGTGACACATCTGCCCGGCCGCCATCGGCGGGCGCTTTGACCACCGGCGCGACGCCGGCACAGGAGGATTGCATGAGGGAAGCCGTCATCGTCAGCACCGCCCGCACCGGGATCGGCAAGGCCTATCGCGGGGCGCTCAACGCGACGAAGTCGCCGACGCTCGCCGGCCATGTGCTGGATCACGCGATCCGGCGCGCCGGGATCGAGGCGGGCGAGATCGAGGATTTCGTGCTGGGCACGGTGCTCGGCGCCGGCACCGCGGGCATGAACCTCGCGCGCAACGCCGTGTTCGCCGCCGGCGCGCCGGTGAGCGTGCCGGGCCAGACCATGGACCGCCAGTGCGCCTCGGGCCTGATGGCCATCGCCACCGCCGCCAAGCAGATCGTCGTCGACGGCATGGACGTCGTGGCGGCCGGCGGGCAGGAGAACATCTCCGCCGTGCAGGACCGCTACTTCGCCTGGGTCGGGGAAGAGGCCGACCCGAACGTCGTCGCCAAGGCGCAGCACGCCTACATGCCGATGCTGCGGACGGCCGAGTTCGTGGCCAAGAAATACGGCGTCAGCCGCGAGGCGCAGGACGAATATGCGCTGCTCTCGCAGCAGCGCACCGCCGCCGCGCAGGCCGCCGGCCGCTTCGATGACGAGATCGTGCCGTTCAGCACGACCATGCTGGTGAAGGACAAGGACACGGGCGCGGTCTCGCAGCACGCCGTCACGCTCGACCGCGACGAGGGCAACCGTCCGTCGACCACGCTCGAAAGCCTCGCGGGCCTCAAGCCGGTGATCGACGGCGGCACCGTCACCGCCGGCAACGCCAGCCAGCTTTCCGACGGCGCCTCGGCCTGCATCCTGATGGACTCGAAGCTGGCGGAAAAGCGCGGGCTGACGCCGCTCGGCACCTATCGCGGCATGGCGGTCGCCGGCTGCGCCCCGGAGGAGATGGGCATCGGCCCGATCTACGCCGTCCCGAAGCTGCTCAGGCAGCACGGGCTGTCGGTGTCGGACATCGGCCTGTGGGAGTTGAACGAGGCCTTCGCCGTGCAGGCGCTCTATTGCCGCGACCACCTCGGCATCGACCCGGCGCTCTACAATGTCGACGGCGGCGGCATCTCCGTCGGCCATCCCTACGGCATGACGGGTGCGCGCCTCGTCGGCCACGCCCTGATCGAGGGTCGGCGGCGCGGCGCGAAATATGTCGTCGTGACGATGTGCGTCGGCGGCGGCATGGGCGCGGCGGGGCTGTTCGAGGTGAATGGCTGACAGGCACCGGCTGCATCGGCGGAATTGAAAGGCGCAGAACCTTGACCGAATACAAGACATCCCGGCGCAAGGGCTCCAGCAAGGCCGACCGGCGCGCGGAGATGACCGAGCAGATCCTCGACGCCGCCGAGTTCCTGTTTTCCAGGCACGGGCTCTACGGCGTCACCCTCAAGGACGTGGCCAAGCATGTGGGCGTGCACCACACGCTGATCAACTACTACTTCGAGGACAAGAAGGCGCTGTTCGACACGGTGTTCGCGCGCCGCGCCGTCGTCACCAGCGAGCGGCGGATGCGCATGCTGGAGGAGTACGAAAAGGCCTCCGGCGGCAAGCCCACGGTGGAAGGCGCGCTGCGCGCCTTCCTCGATACCGACCTCGACCTCTACATCGAGGGCGGCGAGGGCTGGCGCAACTATGCCGCGCTCGCGTCGCAGGTCGCGAACACCCCCGAATGGGGCGCGCAGATGATGGACCAGCACTTCGATCCCGTGGTGCTGCGCCTGATCGGCATCCTCAGGCAGGCACTGCCCGGCTGCGCCGACGAGGATATCTTCTGGGGCTACCACTTCGTCACCGGCGCGCTGATGCTGACGCTGGCGCGCACCGGCCGCATCGACAAGCTCTCCGGCGGCCTCTGCCGCTCCGACGACTACGCCGCGGTCAAGGAGCGCATGGCGACCTTCATGGCCGCAGGCTTCCTGGCGATCTGCCGCAAGAGGCAGG
>JACZJD010000299.1 GCA_014860725.1 Aquamicrobium sp. | reverse complement strand
TCGTCGGCGTTGACGACGAGGTAGTGCGGCCGGCCGTCGCTCTGCTTGGGCATGAACGACCATTTGAGGCCGGTCGGGAAGCCGGCGCCGCCGCGGCCGCGCAGGCCCGACGCCTTCATCTCGTCGATGATCCAGTCGCGGCCCTTCTCGATCAGCCCCCTGGTGTTGTCCCAGTGGCCGCGGCGCATGGCGCCGGCCAGCGACCGGTCGAACCGGCCGTAGATGTTGGTGAAGATGCGGTCCCTGTCCTGCAGCATCGCTAGCCCCTCACCTCGGTTTCTTGCCGAAGACGCGGATGTATTCGGCCTCGCCGCCCCTGGCGAGCGCCTCGGCCTGCTTCACCCATTCCTCGCGCTCGATGCGGCCCTTGAAGCTCAGGTAGCTGTCGACCCAGTCGCGCTCGGCCTTCTTCCACGAAGCGACCTGCGCCCAGGTGTAGATGCCGAGCTCGTTGAGCAGGCGCTCGTTGCGCGGGCCGATGCCGGCGATCATCTGGAGATCGTCGGGCTTCTCCGGCTTCTCGATGCCGGCCGGCCGGTCCGGATCGTCGAGCGAGACGGGCTTGTCGGCGGCAAGCTCCGGCGACTTGAAGGCGCGCGCGGCGTCGGCCGGCTTGCCGGAATGGCTGCGCTTCTCGCCGGTCGCGGCCGTGTCGGCGGCGGCCTTGTTCTCCGCGGGCGCGCTGACGCTGGCCGCAGCCTCGGTCTTCGGGCTGACCTTGACCTTCGACGGCGACCTGATCGCCGGGCTGGTCTCGATGGCGTCGGTCTTGGGCTTGGCCGCCTGCGTCGGCGGCACGGTCGCCGCATCGGCCTTGGCGGCCCTGGCCTGCTCCCTCGCCTCGCGGTCGCGGGTCTCCTTCAGGATCGCCTTCTCGTCGGTGAGCGTCGTCAGGCCGGAGATCGGGGCCGAGAAGGTACGGCCGTTCTGCGGTCCGGTCGGCACCTCGGCGCCCCTGCCCGCCTCGAACTCGTCGATGATCTCGGCCAGCCGCTCCGGCGTCAGGTCCTCGTAGGTGTCTTTGAAGATCATGACCATCGGCGCGTTGACGCAGGCGCCCTGGCACTCGACCTCTTCCCACGACAGCGTGCCGTCGGCATTGGTATGGAACTGCTCGGGGTGGATCTTGTCGCGGCAGACCCGCTTCAGGTCCTCCGCGCCGCGCAGCATGCAGGGCGTGGTGCCGCACACCTGGATGTGGGCCTTGGTGCCGACCGGCTTGATCTGGAACTGGGTGTAGAAGGTCGCGACCTCGAGCACGCGGATATAGGGCATGCCGAGCATGTCGGCGACGTACTCGATCGTCGCCCGCGAGACCCAGCCTTCCTGCTCCTGCGCGCGCATGAGCAGCGGGATCACCGCGGAGGCCTCGCGCCCCTTCGGATACTTCTTGATCGTCTGCTTCGCCCAGGCGGCGTTATCCCTGTTGAAGGCGAAGCTTGCGGGCTGGACGGCTTCTTCTGCGAGACGGCGGACGGACATTAACGGTCGACCTCACCAAACACGATGTCGAGGGAGCCGAGGATCGCCGAGACGTCGGCCAGCATGTGGCCCCGGCACAGGAAGTCCATGGCCTGGAGATGCGCGAAACCGGGCGCGCGCAGCTTGCAGCGATACGGCTTGTTGGTGCCGTCGGAGACGAGATAGACGCCGAATTCGCCCTTCGGCGCCTCGACGGCGGCGTAGACCTCGCCGGCCGGCACGCGGTAGCCCTCGGTGTAGAGCTTGAAGTGGTGGATGAGCGCCTCCATCGAGCGCTTCATCTCGCCGCGCTTCGGCGGCACGACCTTGCCGTCGGTGGACGAGACCGGGCCTACCCGGTCCTTGCCCAGCAGCAGATCGACGCACTGGCGCATGATCTTCGCCGACTGGCGCATCTCCTCCATGCGGATGAGGTAACGGTCGTAGCAGTCGCCGTTCTTGCCGATGGGAACGTCGAAATCCATTTCGGCGTAGCATTCGTAGGGCTGCGACTTGCGCAGGTCCCACGCCGCGCCCGAGCCGCGCACCATCACGCCCGAGAAGCCGCGCGCCCACGCATCCTCCAGCTTCACGACGCCGATATCGACGTTGCGCTGCTTGAAGATGCGGTTCTCCGTCAGAAGGTCGTCGAGGTCGTCGACCGACTTCAGGAACGGGTCGATCCACTTGCCGAGGTCTTCGACAAGCTGGTCGGGCAGGTCCTGATGCACGCCGCCGGGCCGGAAATAGGCCGCGTGCATGCGCGAGCCGCTGGCCCGCTCGTAGAAGACCATCAGCTTCTCGCGCTCGACGAAGCCCCACAGCGGCGGGGTCAGCGCGCCGACGTCCATGGCCTGCGTCGTCACATTGAGGATGTGCGACATGATGCGGCCGATCTCGCTGTAGAGCACGCGGATCACCTGGCCGCGGCGCGGCACCTCGATGCCCAGCAGCCGCTCGGCGGCGAGCGCGAAGGCGTGCTCCTGATTCATCGGCGCGCAGTAGTCGAGGCGGTCGAGATAGGGCACGGCCTGTAGATAGGTCTTCTGCTCCATCAGCTTCTCGGTGCCGCGATGCAGAAGGCCGATATGCGGGTCGGCACGGTCGACCACCTCGCCGTCCAGCTCGAGCACGAGGCGCAGAACGCCATGCGCCGCAGGATGTTGCGGGCCGAAGTTGATGCTGAAGTTGCGTACCGCGGTCTCAGCCATGAAATGCCTCAGCTCGTCTTGGCCTTCTCGTCGCCGGGCAGCACGTAGTCGGTGCCCTCCCACGGCGACAGGAAGTCGAAATTGCGGAATTCCTGCTTCAGCTCGACCTTCTCGTAGACGACGCGCTTCACCTCGTCGTCGTAACGCACCTCGACGAAGCCGGTGACGGGGAAGTCCTTGCGAAGCGGATGGCCCTCGAAGCCGTAGTCGGTCAGGATGCGACGCAGCTCGGGATGGCCCGAGAACAGGACGCCGTAGAGGTCGAACGTCTCGCGCTCGTACCATTCGGCGCCGGGATAGACGGCGACGGCCGAGGGAACCGGCGTGTCCTCGTCGGTCTGCACCTTGACGCGGATGCGCAGGTTCTGGCGCGGCGACAGCAGGTGGTAGAGCACGTCGAAACGGCGCTCGCGCGCCGGATAGTCGGCGCCGCTGATGTCGATGAAGGAGACGAACTGGCACTGCGCGTCGTCGCGCAGGAAGGTCAGCACATCGACGATGTCGCCGGGCTCGACCGTGATCGTCAGCTCCCCGAACGCGATGACCGCTTCGGACAGCCGCGGGCCGAGACGTTCCTGCAGATAGGCGGACAGATCGGAAAGGGCTTCGCTCACGCCTGCCTCCTACCGCTCGATCGTGCCGGTACGGCGGATCTTCTTCTGGAGCAGAAGAATGCCGTAGAGCAGCGCCTCGGCGGTGGGCGGACAGCCGGGGACGTAGATGTCGACCGGCACGATGCGGTCGCAGCCGCGCACCACCGAATAGGAATAGTGATAGTAGCCGCCGCCATTGGCGCACGAGCCCATGGAGATGACGTAGCGCGGCTCCGGCATCTGGTCGTAGACCTTGCGCAGGGCGGGCGCCATCTTGTTGGTCAGCGTGCCGGCGACGATCATCACGTCGGACTGGCGCGGCGAGCCGCGCGGCGCGATGCCGAAGCGCTCGCTGTCGTAGTGCGGCATGGCCGAATGGATCATCTCCACCGCGCAGCACGCGAGACCGAACGTCATGTACATCAGCGAGCCGGTGCGCGCCCAGGTGATGAGCGCTTCCGACGAGGTGACGAGGAATCCCTTGTCCGACAGCTCGTCGTTCAGGTCGCCGAAGAAACGGTCGTCGGCGCCGACCGGCTTGCCGGTATTCGGGTCGATGATACCCTTGGGCCTGGGGGCCACGAGGGTCCGGGAGGTGTCGTTCAATCCCATTCCAGCGCGCCCTTCTTCCATTCGTAGATGAAGCCGATCGTCAGCACGCCGAGGAACACCATCATCGACCAGAAGCCGAACCAGCCGATGTCGCCGAACGACACCGCCCAAGGGAACAGGAAGGCCACTTCGAGATCGAAGATGATGAACAGGATCGCGACCAGATAGAAGCGGACGTCGAACTTCATGCGCGCGTCGTCGAACGCGTTGAAGCCGCACTCGTAGGCCGAAAGCTTCTCGGGGTCGGGGTCGCTGTAGGCGACGATGAACGGCGCCACGATCAGAGCGACACCGACGACGAGCGCCACACCGATGAAGATCACGATGGGCAGATAGGAACCGAGTAGCTCGCTCATGGTCATTTCCGTTGGCTTGCCGACGTTCCGCCGCGATGGGCACTATAGCACCGAAACGGGAAGCGCGACCGCGACAGAATTTCCCGCCGGCCCCCGCGCGGCGCAGGCTTGCTGCGACGCGGCGAGGGTTAGCGCAGGCGCTTGCGCGAAGCAAGTCAAACATTGCCGATGCTTGCGCTGCGTCAACCGCCGAGCGGCAGCGCAAACGGCGCTCCCTCGAACGCATCCGCGCCGCGACCGATCGCCGCGACGGCCGCGACCATCCGTCCCTCCCGGCCGAGAAGCGCGTCGGCATGCCGCACGAGGCCGGGATTGGGGGTGGCCGAGGGCGAGACGAGGCGCAGCGTCCACGCGAGCTCCGCCTCGTCGCGCTCGGGCCTCAGCGCCGCCGCCACGATGAAGGCCGCGGCGGTGGAGCGGCTGATGCCCGCATAGCAGTTGATGACGAGCGGCTGCGCCCGGTCCCAGTCCTGCGCGAAGCGGATCAGGCTCTCGACATGCACCCTGCCCGGCGCGACAAGACCGGCCTGCGCCTCGACGATGTCGTTCATCCACAGGCTGAGATGATTCGCCGGGTCGATCGCCACCGGGCGCTCGAACGGCGTGCCGGCGGCCAGCAGGGTGACGAGCCGCGCCGCGCCCGATGCGGCAACGGTTTCCTCCACTCGCGTCAGCGGGCAGACATGAATGACCATTCCTGCCTTCCTCGTTCGGCGGGCGGTCTCGTTCCGACGGGTAACCGTACGCCGCGTTCATACCCCGTTCATTGCACGGCTATGATATAGGGCGCAAACTTCGCACAGGAAGGGAGCAGCCACCGTGTCCACCACCCTTGCCAGCCGCCGCGGCTTCATGCTCGCGACCATCGCCTCGGCCGCGATGCTCGCTGCCGGGTACGCCCGGGCCGACGGAGGCGAGCCGATGCTGACCATCACGGGTGAAGTCACCTATCTGCAGCGCATCGCCCTGCCCGACGATGCCGTCGCCGTCGTCGAGATCAAGCCCGACGATGCCGCCGACGGCGATCCCGTCACGGCCGAGACGCGCACCGAGCTCGAGGGCAGGCAGGTTCCCGTTCCCTTCACGCTCGAGGTGCCGCGCGCCCATCTCGACGCCGGCAAGAGCTACGTCCTGCGCGGCGGCATCCTGGTCGCCGCGGAAATGCGCTGGCTCAGCGACCCGGTGCCGGTCGACGTCGCCGAAACGACGCTCGACGTCGGCACGCTCACGCTCTCTCCCTACGAGGCGCCGCCGCCGTTCGAGATCGACGGCAAGGAGCTTCTCGCGGGCGAATGGCGCATCGTCGAGGTCGGCGGGCGCGCCGTTCCCGCCGACATCCCGGCGACCATCGCCTTCGGCGAGGACGGCGCCTTCTCCGGCAGACTGTGCAACTCCTATCGCGGCTCCTACACCGTCGAGGGCGCCGAAATCTCCTTCGGCAGGGCCGCCGCGACGCTGATGGCCTGTCCGGAGCCGCAGGCGACCCACGAGCGGGCGCTGTTCGCGGCGTTCGAGACGGCGACCGGATACAGCGTCGGGCAGGACGGCACGGTCGTGTTCGTCGACGGCGACGGCAGGACGCTCCTGCGGGCTGCGCGGTAGCCGCCGCATGCGGCCGTTCCGGCGGGCGGATCGCTTGCGTCCTGGCGCAAGCGATTGTCGCCTGCGTGCCCGCCCGCCGCATTGACAACGCCCTCCCGTTCGGTTCCGCTGGCGCGCCACGCAGGAAGGCGCAGGACATGCCCAAGACCGACATCGCCCGCAGGGTCTACAACCACACTTGGAAGCTCGATCCGATCGTGCGCAGCCTGCTCGATACGGATTTCTACAAGCTTCTGATGCTGCAGATGATCTGGGGCGTCTACCGCGACGTCGACGCCACCTTCTCGCTCATCAACCGGGCGAAGTCCGTGCGCCTCGCCGACGAGATCGAGGAGCAGGAGCTGCGCGCCCAGCTCGACCACGCCCGCACGCTG
>JACZJD010000298.1 GCA_014860725.1 Aquamicrobium sp. | reverse complement strand
CTCGAAGACCCTCGTGCCGAGGAAGGCCGGCTTGGGCGGCACATAGCCCGACCAGTCGATGCGATGGGGCTTGGCCCGCGCCTTCGCCAGCGGCAGGCGCTGCTTCTCGCGCTCGGAGCGCTCGTGCGCGTCGGTGACCTTCCGGTACTCGTCGCGCAGATTGTCGACATAGGCGGGCTTCGTATCCTGCGACAACAGGTTCGACACCACGCCGACGGCACGGCTGGCGTCGGTGACGTAGACGGCCTGCCCGCGCTCGTAGCGCGGATGGATCTTGACGGCCGTATGCACGCGGCTGGTGGTTGCCCCGCCGATCAGCAGCGGGATGTCGAAGCCCTCGCGCTCCATCTCTGCCGCGACGTGCACCATCTCGTCCAGCGACGGCGTGATGAGGCCGGAAAGGCCGATGATGTCGACCTTCTCGGCCCTCGCCGTCTCGAGGATCTTCGCTGCCGGCACCATCACGCCGAGGTCGATGATCTCGTAATTGTTGCAGGCGAGCACGACGCCGACGATGTTCTTGCCGATGTCGTGGACGTCACCCTTCACCGTCGCCATCAGGATCTTGCCGGCGCTTTCGCGCGCGTCGCCGCCGTTCGCCGCCTTCTCCGCCTCCATGTAGGGCAGAAGCAGCGCGACGGCCTGCTTCATGACGCGGGCGGACTTCACCACCTGCGGCAGGAACATCTTGCCCGCGCCGAACAGGTCTCCGACGACGTTCATGCCCGCCATCAGCGGCCCCTCGATGACGTGGAGCGGGCGCTCGGCCTTGAGCCGCGCCTCCTCCGTGTCGACGTCGATGAACTCGGTGATGCCGTTGACCAGCGCGTGCTCGATGCGCTTCTCGACCGGCCATTCGCGCCAGGCGAGGTCCTTCTCCCTGACCTCCTTCGCGCCCGCCCCCCTGAAGCGTTCGGCGATCTCCAGCATCCGCTCCGTCGCCGTGCCGCCAGCCTTGGGCGCGCGGTTGAGCACGACGTCCTCGCAGGCTTCGCGCAGCTCCGGATCGATGGACTCGTAGACGGCAAGCTGACCGGCATTGACGATGCCCATGTCCATGCCCGCCTGGATGGCGTGGTAGAGGAACACCGCGTGCATGGCCTCGCGCACCGGCTCGTTGCCGCGGAAGGAGAACGACAGGTTCGACACGCCGCCCGAGATGTGGGCATGCGGCAGCGTCCGCGTGATCTCCCGCGTAGCCTCGATGAAGTCGACGCCGTAATTGTCGTGCTCCTCGATGCCGGTGGCCACCGCGAAGACGTTCGGATCGAAGATGATGTCCTCCGGCGCGAAGCCGGCCTTCTCCGTCAGCAGCCTGTAGGCGCGCGTGCAGATTTCGACCTTGCGCTCCTTCGTGTCCGCCTGGCCGATCTCGTCGAAGGCCATGACCACGACGGCCGCGCCATACATGCGGCACAGCCTCGCATGATGCAGGAAGGCTTCCTCGCCCTCCTTCATCGAGATCGAATTGACGATGGGCTTGCCCTGGACGCATTTCAGGCCGGCCTCGATCACCTCCCATTTGGAGGAATCGATCATCACCGGCACGCGGGCGATGTCGGGCTCCGCGGCGATCAGGTTGAGATACTCGACCATCGCCTTCTGCGAATCGATCAGCCCCTCGTCCATGTTGATGTCGATGACCTGCGCGCCGTTCGCCACCTGATCGCGCGCGACCTCGAGGGCGGCGGCATAGTCGCCGGCGGTGACGAGCTTGCGGAACCTCGCCGAGCCGGTGACGTTGGTGCGCTCGCCGATATTGACGAAGGGAATGTCCTTCGTCAGCGTGAACGGCTCCAGCCCCGACAGGCGCATCAGCGGCTTTGCCTTCGGCACCTCGCGCGGCCTGTGCCGCGCCACGGCGTCCGCGATGGCGGCGATATGCTCCGGCGTCGAGCCGCAGCAGCCGCCGACGACGTTGACCAGCCCTTCGCGTGCGAACTCCTCGACCTGGCCCGCCATGAAGTCCGGGCTCTCGTCGTACTGGCCGAAGGCGTTGGGCAGGCCGGCATTGGGATAGGCGCAGATGAAGGTGTCGGCGACCGCGGAAAGCTCCGCAAGGTGCGGGCGCATGGCGGCCGCCCCGAGCGCGCAGTTGAGCCCCACCGTGAACGGCTTGGCATGGCGGATGGAATGCCAGAACGCCGTCGGCGTCTGGCCCGAAAGGGTGCGGCCCGAAAGGTCGGTGATCGTGCCGGAGATCATCACCGGCAGGCGAACGCCCTTCTCGGCGAAGATTTCCTCGCAGGCGAAGATCGCCGCCTTGGCGTTCAGCGTATCGAAGATCGTCTCGATCAGGACGATGTCGGCGCCGCCGTCGATCAGCCCGCGCAGCTGCTCGCCATAGGCGAGCCTGAGATCGTCGAAGGTGACGGCGCGGTAGCCGGGATCGTTGACGTCGGGCGAGATCGAGGCCGTGCGATTGGTCGGGCCGAGCGCGCCGGCGACGAAGCGGCGCCTTCCGTCCTCCTGCTCGGCGCGTCGCAGCGCCCGCTTTGCCAGCCGCGCGCCGTCGCGGTTCAGCTCGTAGACCATCTCCTCCATGCCGTAGT
Source organism: Aquamicrobium sp. (assembly GCA_014860725.1). The sequence goes on along the minus strand of JACZJD010000298.1, from coordinate 393 downwards.
CGGCCTGCGCGATGGAGGTGGAGGAGAAGGTGTTGGTCTCGACGATGTCGGCGCCGGCCCTGGCGTAGGCATAGTGGATGTCCTCGATCGCCTTCGGCTGGGTGAGGATGAGCAGATCGTTGTTGCCTTGCTGGTGGCACGCGCAGCCGGTGAAGCGGTCGCCGCGGAAATGGTCCTCGGCGAAACCCAGCCCCTGGATCTGCGTGCCCATGGCGCCGTCGAGAACGAGGATGCGCTCGCGCGCCGCAGCCTTGAGAGCCGCCAGGATCTCGGCACCGTCGGGCTTGGGGGCAACCGGCCCGAAGAGCTCGTCGAGAGATGACATTTGCGACGTCCTGCGTTCCTGATGCGACACATTGTCAGGTCACATAAAGACATCTTTATGTCAATATG
>JACZJD010000040.1 GCA_014860725.1 Aquamicrobium sp. | reverse complement strand
CGGCGGTGCGCTCGGTCCACACGATCGACGAGCGGTTACCCTTCAGCGGCAGGATGGCGAACGGCCCGGCGGGCAGGAAATGCTCCTCGGCGCGGCCGTCGTGCGGCCGCTCGTGAGCGACGGTGCAGACGATGCCCGACTGGCCGTAGTCCCAGTGCACGGTCTTGATGCCGGCCATGTCGCGCAGCCGCGACTTCACGCCGTCGGCCGCGACCAGCAGGCGGGCGTCGAGGGTGACGCCGTCGGCGAGATGCACGGCGACGTGCTGCGGCCCCGTCTCGAAGGCAGAGACCGCCACGCCCTCGATGATGTCGATGCCGAGCTCGCCGGCACGCCGGCGCAGCGCGCCGTTGAGCGCGCGGTTGGCCACCATGTGCGCGAACGGCTCGCCCGGCGCCACCTCGCCGCCGAAGGTAAGGAAGACCGGGCGCACGGGGTCGCCGGTGCGCGAATCGGTGACGATCATCTCGGTGATCGCCTGGGCGTCCGGAGCGATCTCGGCCCAGGCGCCGAGCCGGTCGAGCATGCGGCAGGCAGCGGCCGCGATCGCCGAGCAGCGCCCGTCCTTCTGCCAGACGCCGGCCGGGGCGGCGTCGACGACGGCGACGGAGAGCGCCGGCCGCGCCTGGCGAATGGCGACCGCCGCAGCGAGGCCGACATAGCCGGCGCCGGCGATCAGCACGTCGATATTCCCGCTCTGCTCTCTGGAAACCTGCCGGTCCATCACCAATGCCTCGACTCGCCTTGACACCGCACGGCTGTGGGCTGAAACCGGCCCGGTGTGCAGCCGGGAACGCGATCGATGTCAGCCGCCATGCGGGAACTCCTGTCCATACTCGATCTCGAGGAGATCGAGCGCAATCTGTACCGTGGTCGCAGTCCGAAAACCACCTGGCAGCGCGTGTTCGGTGGTCAGACCATCGCCCAGTCGCTCGTCGCCGCCCAACGGACCGTACCGGCGGATCGTCACGTACACTCGCTCCATGGCTATTTCATGCGCATCGGCGACACGTCGGTGCCGATCGTCTATGAAGTCGACCGCATCCGCGACGGCGGCTCGTTCAATACGCGCCGCGTCGTCGCCGTGCAGCATGGCGAGGCCATCTTTTCGCTCGAGGCGTCGTTCCAGGTCGACGAACCGGGCCTGGAGCACCAGGTTCCGGCTCCGCTCGACATGCCCCATCCCGAATCGCTCGCCTCGCAGCGCGAACTGCTCGAGCGTGCCGAGAATGTGCCGGAGGCGGTGCGCCGCTACTGGGCCCGCGAGCGGCCGCTCGACATCCGCCCGGTCAGCCTCGAGCACTACATCAGCCGGGAGAGACTGCCGCCGCGCCAGAACATCTGGATGCGCACGACCGGGCCGGTGCCGGCCGACCGCGCGACGCAGACCGCGGTGCTCGCCTATCTTTCCGACATGACGCTGCTCGACACCTCGACCTTCGCCCACGGCCGGGCCATCTTCGATCCCGACCTGCAGGTGGCGAGCATCGACCACGCCATGTGGTTCCACAGGCCGGATGCCCTCGACGGCTGGCTGCTCTATGCGCAGGACAGCCCGTCCTCTTCCGGGGCGAGGGGTTTCACGCGCGGGACGATCTATACCGCCGACGGCATGCTGATCGCTTCTGTGGCACAGGAAGGCCTGATCCGCGTCCGCACGAAGACGAAGAAGTAGGCAATTTTCGATTTTTGCACATTTATTGTGCAACCGCTTTGCTGCGCCTGCGAAGAAGGCAGCCGCCGAAGCCGCGCCGTCCGTTGAATAACAAGCGGTTAACAGGCGTTTCGTGCAACTGGCACGGAGCTTGAATCCTGTTGTCCAGTCTCCACCGCCTTCGGGCCGGCGGCGATGTCACGGAAATCGCGGGGACCCGCAAACCGAAGAGGGTACAACCTTATGAAAATCGTGATGGCAATCATCAAGCCGTTCAAGCTCGACGAGGTGCGCGAAGCGCTCACCGCCGTCGGCATCCAGGGCCTGACCGTCACCGAAGTCAAAGGCTACGGGCGTCAGAAAGGAC
>JACZJD010000297.1 GCA_014860725.1 Aquamicrobium sp. | reverse complement strand
TGCCTGTGCCGCTCCTGATGCAGTCGGTCGGCGTCGTCGCTCCACACCATGCGCGCGAGGAGGGTGGCGAGGCCGTAGAAGGCCGCGAGCAGCGCCGGCAGGCCGAGCACGGCGATCGGCAGCGCCCAGGCGAAGAGCTCGGCCTCGACGAGCAGCGCCGCGCCCGTCCACCACAGGCCGGCGAGGAAATAGCCGAAGCCGAACCACCAGCCGATGGCGAAGGGCCGCAATGCCCGCCGCAGGAGGCGCTCGCCCGGCTGGCTGGCCGCGCCGTCGAGCAGCCAGACGAGCACGGGGAAGGAGACGAAGCAGGCGGCGAAGAAGTCGAACGGCGGCTGCGACAGCGCGGCGAACGCGCCCGCGAGCATGGCCGCAAGCGCCCGCCGCCATCCCCACAGCAATATCACCTTGCCGGCAAGGCGCTCCATTCTGTCACCGGATTGCTTGTCCCGAATCGCCCGCCTCCGTTCTAGCAGCGGCGGGAGCAGGCTCCAACGGCACACGAACCGGCCCGCGCCATTGCCGCCAGACCGAGATCGCGCGTTCGCACCCCCGCTCTCTTTGTTCGCACTTGCAAAAAACTGTGGCATATACCCTGCGTGAGGATCGAGCGTGAGGGAGGATCGGAGTGACCGCAACCGGAAGGAATCTGTCTTCGGCACCACGGGTGCCCATCGTCCGCACGCTGGCCGGGCTTCGTGCGACGGTGGCCGGCTGGCGGCGCGAGGGGGCGACGGTAGCGGTGGTGCCGACCATGGGCGCGCTGCACGAGGGCCATCTGAGCCTCGTTCGCGCCGCGCTCGACAGGGCCGAACGGGTCATCGTCACCCTATTCGTCAACCCGAAGCAGTTCAACAGCGCGGCGGACCTCGCCGCCTATCCCCGTACCGAAAACGACGATGCGGCGAAGCTCGGCCCGCTCGGGGCGCATATGCTCTACGCCCCGGAGGCCGGGGAAATCTATCCGGAAGGCTTCGCGACCACCGTGTCGGTGAGCGGCGTCAGCGAGGGGTTGTGCGGCGCGTTCCGGCCGGGCCATTTCGACGGGGTCGCCACCGTCGTCGCGAAGCTCTTTCTCCAGACCGGAGCCGATCTCGCCTTCTTCGGCGAGAAGGATTTCCAGCAGCTCCACGTGGTCCGGCGCATGGCGCGCGACCTCGACATCCCCGTCGAGATCATCGCGTGCCCGACCGTGCGCGAGGCGGACGGGCTGGCGCTGTCGTCGCGCAACGTGCGGCTGTCGCCGGCCGAGCGGGCGATCGCGCCGAAGCTGGCGGAAATTCTGGTCGCGACCTCGCGCCGCCTCGCCGCCGGCGCCGATGTGGAGGCCGCGCTCGCCGAAGCCGGGGCGGCCATCGTGGCGGCGGGCTTCGACGGCGTCGAGTATCTGGAGCTGCGCGCCGAGGACGACCTCGCGCCGCTCGACGGCCTGAGCCGGCCGTCCCGCCTCCTCGTTGCGGCCTGGCTGGGCGAAACGCGTCTCATCGACAATGTCGAGGTCGCGGAGCGTTCCGAAAGGCACGGGACCGTCGCGGCCGCGTAGGGCGTCAGCCTTCGAGGTCGGTCTTCAGCCGGTCGAGCAGGTCGACGGCGCGCGCGGCATAGGGGCCGATCCAGCGGTCGTGGATGTGCTTGATCGGCAGCGGGTTGAGGTGGTTCCAGCGCTCGCGCCCCCTGCGCCGGACGATCACCAGCTCGGCCTCCTCCAGCACCTTGAGATGCTGCATCACCGTGCAGCGGTCGAGCGCCGGGAAGGCGGCGCACAGCTCGCCCGTCATCCGCGGCCGGTCCTTAAGCGCATCGAGGATCGCCCGCCGGACCGGAGCTGCCAAGGCTCTGAAAACCCTGTCCGAATCATCCTCGCTTGACATGTTATATTTTTATAACATGATACCGCCTTCAACAAGGAGGCCGATCATGGAACTGAAGTTCTCCGTGTCTGGCCGGATCGCGAGGCCCGTGGCCGAGGTGTTCGAGGCCGTCGTCGATCCGGCGCAGTTGTCGTGCTACTTCACCACCGGCGGCGCGCGCGGGCGCCTCGAGACGGGCGCCACCGTCTCCTGGGACTTCCACGACTTCCCCGGCGCGTTTCCCGTCGAGGTGGTCGAGGTCGAGAAGGACCGGCGGATCGTGCTGCGCTGGGACGCCGAGGAAGGCACGGCCGGCGGGGCCGAGGCGGAAGGCTCCTTCACCACGGTGACGATGACCTTCGAGCCGACCGGCGACGGCCGCACGCTCGTCACCATCGCCGAGGAAGGCTGGCGCGACACCGAGGCCGGCCTCAGGGCGTCCTATGGCAACTGCCAGGGCTGGATGCAGATGCTGTGCGCGTTGAAGGCTCACCTGGAGCACGGCATCAACCTGCGCGAGGGCATGTTCGTGTAGGCGCGGCGCGCCCGCACCTTGATAAGCCGCACCCTTTCCTCTATATGAGCATCAAATTCTTGGTCGGTACGGCGAAGAGTGGGTCCACCCGGTCCCGCTCTTTTTTGTTACCGGCGGCATGGAGACGACATGTTCGAAGGGCTTCAGGGCGACGACCGCATCATCCGCGAAACCGGCCTCGACGCGCGCGTCGCCGGCATCGTGCGGCCCGTGCTGGCCGCGGCCGGCTTCCGGCTTGTGCGCGTGCGGCTGACCGGCCAGAACGGGCTGACCTTGCAGATCATGGCCGAGCGCGAGGACGGCACCATGGACGTCGAGGGCTGCGAGGAGGCGAGCCGCGCCGTCTCGCCGGCGCTCGATGTGGAAGATCCGATCGACAAGGCGTATCATCTCGAAGTCTCCTCGCCCGGCATCGACCGGCCGCTGGTGCGCAAGGGCGATTTCGCCGCCGCCGTCGGCCACCTCGCCAAGCTGGAGACCACGGTCCCCGTCGAGGAGCGCCGGCGTTTTCGCGGCCGGATCGTCGCCGCGGACGACGAGAGCGTGGTGATCGAGCGCGACCAGGCCGCCTATGGCGAGGAACCGACGGTGCGCGTGCCGTTCGACGTGCTGGCCGAGGCCAAGCTGATCCTGACCGACGACCTCATCCGCGAGGCGCTGCGGCGGGACAAGGAACTGCGGCGCGCCGCGAATGACGATGGCGACGCCGGCGACGGCGGAGCCGAAACGGAAGACTGAACCGGATGCCCGGCCGGAACGCCGGGAACCTGCCTCACCTCAGGGAGACGAAGATGGCAGTCAGTGCAAACAGGCTCGAGCTTCTGCAGATCGCCGATGCGGTCGCGCGCGAGAAGGCGATCGACAAGCAGATCGTGATCGCGGCGATGGCCGATGCGATCCAGAAGGCGGCGCGCTCGCGCTACGGCCAGGAGACCAACATCCGCGCCGACATCAACCCGCAAACCGGCGAGATGAAGCTCCAGCGGCTCTTGGAGGTGGTCGAGACCGTCGAGGAGTACGCCCGCGAGATCTCGCTCGCCGACGCGCGGCAGCGCAACCCCGACGCCCAGATCGGCGACTTCATAGCCGAGCAGCTGCCGCAGATGGATTTCGGCCGCATCGCCGCCCAGTCGGCCAAGCAGGTCATCGTCCAGAAGGTGCGCGAGGCCGAGCGTGACCGCCAGTACGAGGAATACAGGGACCGCGTCGGCGAGATCGTCAACGGCACGGTCAAGCGCGTCGAGTACGGCAACGTCGTGGTCGATCTCGGCCGCGGCGAGGGCATCATCCGCCGCGACGAGCTGATCCCGCGCGAGAACTTCAAGTATGGCGACCGCGTCCGCGCCTATGTCTACGACGTGCGCCGCGAGCAGCGCGG
>JACZJD010000296.1 GCA_014860725.1 Aquamicrobium sp. | reverse complement strand
GTGCCGCGGCCCGGGCTCTACGAGGCGCGCAACGGCGCCCGCGTCTTCGTCGCCAACATCATGGGGCGGGTGTTCATGCATCCGGAGCTGGACGACCCGTTCCAGGCCGGCGAGCGCGAGCTCGCCGCCTGTCCGCTCGGCGAGCAGGCCGACGCGGTGGTGATCGACTTCCACGCCGAGGCGACCTCGGAGAAGATGTGCTTCGCCCATTTCGTCGACGGCCGCGCCTCGCTCGTCGTCGGCACGCACACCCACCAGCCGACCGCCGACCACCAGATCCTGAACGGCGGCACCGCCTACATCTCCGACGCCGGCATGTGCGGCGACTACGATTCCTCGCTCGGCATGGACAAGGAGGCCCCTGAACCGCTTCCTCTACAAGGTGCCGAAGGGCCGCTTCGAGGCGGCGGCCGGGCCGGCGACGATCTGCGGCGTCGGGGTCGACATTTCCGACCGCACCGGCCTTGCCGAGCGGATCGCGCCGCTGCGCCTCGGCCCGCGGCTGGAGGAGACGGTGCCCGCCTTCTGGCGCTGAACTTCTACCGGCACGTTGACGGGGCGGGGCCTCGTTCCTACTTCTGTCCCCGTTTCACTCCTTCACAGGCTGCCGGGGACGATGCCGATGGAATTCCTTGCCGACCACTTCTACTGGCTGAACGATCCGACCGCATGGGTCGCGCTGGTCACGCTCATCGTGCTCGAGGTCGTTCTCGGCATCGACAACCTGATCTTCATCTCGATCCTGACCAACAAGCTGCCGAAGGAGCACCGCGTGCTGGCGCGGCGGCTGGGCATCGGCGCCGCGCTCATCATGCGGCTGATCCTGCTCGCCACCATCGCCTGGATCGTGCACCTGACCGACCCGGTGTTCGAGGTGTTCGGCAAGGCGTTCTCGTGGCGCGACATGATCCTCATCGCCGGCGGCCTGTTCCTCGTCTGGAAGGCGACGCGGGAAATCCATCACTCCGTCGATCCCAACGCCGGCAAGGAGAACATCGTCGGCGAGACGATCCAGACCTCGCTCGCCGGCGCGATCTTCCAGATCCTGCTGCTCGACCTCGTCTTCTCCATCGACTCGATCATCACCGCCGTCGGCATGACCAACGAGATCGCCATCATGTATATCGCCGTCATCGTGGCGGTGGCGGCGATGCTGCTCGCGGTCAACCCGCTGTCGCGCTTCATCGAGAAGAACCCGACCATCGTCATGCTGGCGCTGGGCTTCCTCCTGATGATCGGCACGACGCTAATCGCCGACGGCATGGGCTTCCACGTGCCCAAGGGCTACATCTACGCCGCCATGGGCTTCTCGGCGATGGTCGAGGGCCTGAACATGCTGGCGCGGCGCAAGCGCAGCGTGACCAAGCAGCAGGAAGGCGCGCCCGAATAGGACGGCTCAGATGTCGCGGCCCGGCGGCACCTCGCCGGGCGGCGGGATCAGCATCGAGCGCTCCTTGAGCCAGGGGTGGATCTCGACCGCGCGGCGCAGCGCCGTCTGGCCGAGCTCCATGCGGCCCTGCCGCATCAGGATCATCGCCTTGCCGGCCAGCGCCGCGAAGTGGAGCGGCTCCAGCGCCAGCGTGCGCTCGATGTCCTCGAGCGAGCCGTCGAAGTCGTCCTTCAGGAAGCGGATGAAGGCGCGCTGGTTCCAGCCCTCGGCATAGGCCGGCGCGTCGGCGACCACGCCGTCGAGGATGGCGAGCGCCCGGTCGAAATCGTAGCTCTCGCGCCGGCGCATCGCCTCGGCCACGGCCTCCCTCACCGCCTCCGTCGGCGCCTCGGCCATCCACATGCGCCACACCGCGTCCTCGGCCATGCGGCCCTCGCGCTCGCTCCGCGCGTCGCGCAGGCGCCGGAACAGGGCGTCGCGGTCGGGCTTGTCCGTGGCCGCGGCCGTGCCGGCGAAGGGCAGCATCGCCATCGCCGCAAGCACGAGACGCCGCGTCGGCATGGCTCACACCCCCTTGAGCACCAGGATGGTCGGCCGGCGCGGCAGGTCGCGCAGCGACACCGTCACCGAGCGCTCGCCGGAGAATTTCACGTCGAAGGTCTCGCCCATGCGGGCGGTGAACTCGCCGATGGGCGTCGCGTGGCGATGCATCGGCAGGATCAGCGACGAGAACAGCCTCTTCGAGATCTCGCTCATCGCGTCGACCGACAGCGTCATGCCGCCGTCGATCGGCACCATCAGGATGTCGAGGCGGCCGATGGCGCCGTAGTGGGCGTCCTCAAGATGATGGTGCAGGTGGCCGAGATGGCCGATGCACAGGCCGGCGACCTCGAAGATGAAGATCGAGTTGCCGTCCGGCTCCATGCCGCCGCCCCAGTTGCGGATGTCGGTCGGCACGTTGCGGATATAGACGTCGTCGACCGTGACGGCGTGCCGCGCCGGCCCGCCCTCGGGGTTCCAGCCGCGCAGCACATGTTCGATGCCGGGGTCGGGGACGTCGGTGTAGTGGGTGCGGTGCGCCCGGTTCATGGTCACGACGCGCGGCAGCGGGTCGTAGCCGTAGTGGCCGGAG
>JACZJD010000295.1 GCA_014860725.1 Aquamicrobium sp. | reverse complement strand
GCGCGAGGGTCTGCTCAAGGAGAACATCGACGGCGAGGCGCTCCTGTGGGCGCACAGCCGCCTGATCGGGCGGCCCGAGCAGCGCAAGATCCTGATGATGATCTCCGACGGCGCGCCGGTGGACGACTCGACGCTGTCGGTCAACCCCGGCAACTATCTCGAACGCCACCTGCGCGGCGTCATCGAGCTGATCGAGACGCGCTCCCCGGTCGAGTTGCTCGCCATCGGCATCGGCCACGACGTCACGCGCTACTATCGCCGCGCCGTCACCATCGTCGATGCCGAGGAGCTTGCCGGCGCCATGACCGAGCAGCTCGCCGCCCTGTTCGGCGAGGAGACCCGGCGGGAGACGCGCCGGGCCGCAGGCCGCCGGTGAGGGCTGTCGTCGCCGCCGTCGTCCTCGCGGCGGCGCTGGCGTTTTCGGCGACAGCGCGGGCGGATGCGCCCTTTCCGGTCGGGATCGACAGCCGGCCGATCGCGAATTTCAGGATGGGCTCGAACGAGACGCGCTTCGGCCCGGTGGAGTTCGTCGGCGGCTTCGAGATGCGGGCTTCCGAGCGCGTCTTCGGCCAGCTCTCGGCGCTGCGTTTCCTGACGCCCGGCCGCGACTTCGTCGGCGTCGCCGACCACGGTTACTGGTTCTTCGGCCGCATCGCGCGCGACGCGCAGGGCCGGCCGGCGGGCGTCGAGGGCTTCCGCATGCAGGCGATGCTGGACGACCGCGGCCGCGCCGTGACGGTCAAGCGCATGGCCGACGCCGAGGGGCTGGAGGTGGCCGACGGCATCGCCACCGTCTCCTTCGAGCGCGAGGCGCGCGTTCTGGAATACGCGCTCGACCCCGCCGGCATGGCCGGGCCGCTCGGGAGCCTCGACTTCGTCATCCCGCGCGGCGAGCTGCGCAACAATCAGGGTCTGGAGACGGTGGCGCGCGCGCCGCGCGACGGGCCGCTTCGGGGTGCGCGCATCGTCGTCGCCGAACGCAGCATCGACGAAAACGGCGACATCTTCGCCGCCGTCGTCGAAGGGCCGGGGAAGGGCATCTTCAAGGTCAGGCGCACCGACGGCTTCGACGTCACCGACGGCGTGTTCCTGCCCGAGGGCGTATTCGGCGGCGACCTCGTCCTGCTCGAACGCCGCTATTCGCTCGTCTCCGGCGTGGCGATGCGGCTGCGGCGCATTCCGGGAGAGACGATCCGGCCCGGCGCGCTGGTCGACGGCGAGGCGCTGGTCGAGGCCGATCTCGGCTACCGCATCGACAACATGGAAGGGCTCGACGCCTGGACCCGCGCCGACGGCGCGACGATGCTGTCGCTCGTCTCCGACGACAACCAGTCCTTCCTGCAGCGCACGCTCTATCTGGAGTTCAGGTTAAGGGAATAAGAAAATAAGGGAGTAGGGGAGTAGGGAGTAGGGAGTAGGGAGTAGGGAGTATGTGAAGGGGCTGCGGCCGTCTGCAATGACAACATACTCCCCTATTCCCTTATTCCCCTACTCCCCTACAGCAATCGCCTGCTGCACCCGCGCCCTGATCTCGTTCAGCGTGAACGGCTTCGCCACCACGTCGATGACGACGCGCTCGAGGTCGGCGGCGCGCTCGCGCTGCTCGGCATAGCCGGTCATCAGCAGGATCTTGAGGCCGGGGAACTCGCCGGCCGCGCGCTTCGC
>JACZJD010000294.1 GCA_014860725.1 Aquamicrobium sp. | reverse complement strand
GGCGAGGTTCTCGGCCGCGCAGCCGAGGCTGATGAAAAGGTGATGGTCGTCGGGATCGACGACCGGCGTCGCCCGCGACGGGTCGGGCAGGATCTCGATGCCGTCCTCCTCGGCGCGGAACCGCCACGGCTGGGTGTTGTGGCTGTTCGCCGCCAGCGTCGCATAGCGGACGAGATCGCGCATGTCCGGGTCGGCCGGCAGCGGCGCGCGCAGGCGGGCCGCCCGGTCGCCATAGTCCCGCGCCGACCCGACGGCCGACCGCCAGCCGAGCGCACCGGCGCCGCCGACCGCGAGCGCGCTGCCGAGGCCGATGAAGACGTTGCGTCGGTTCATGGCACGGTCTCCTTTCATCGCCACTCTAGCCGGAAGCGCTGACAGGCGATTGACCCTCGTCAATCCGCGCCGCGGGGCGACGCTACCTTGCGAACCGCTTCGCCCCCGCCACGCAGGCGACGACGCCGAGCGTCGCCGCCAGCATGGCCGGGCTCACGGCCTCGCCGAGCAGCGCCGCCGCAAGGCCGAGCCCGAGGAACGGCTGGAGCAGTTGCAGCTGCCCGACGGCGGCGATGCCGCCCTGCGCCAGCCCGCGATACCAGAACACGAAGCCGATCAGCATGCTGAACAGCGAGACATAGGCGAGCCCCGTCCAGGCGCTCGCCGGCACCCCGGCGAAGGAGGGCGGCCATGTCAGGAGGGCGACGGGCAGCATCACCGGCAGCGACAGCACCAGCGCCCACGAGATGACCTGCCAGCCGCCGAGCCTTCGCGACAGGCGCGCGCCCTCGGCATAGCCCAGCCCGCAGACGACAATCGCCGCCAGCATCAGCGCGTCGCCGAGCGGCGCGGCCGTCACGCCTTCGCGCAGGGCGAAGCCCGCGACCAGCGCGCTGCCCAGCGCCGAGAACAGCCAGAACGCCGGACGCGGGCGCTCGCCGCCGCGAAGCACGCCGAAGATCGCCGTCGAAAGCGGCAACAGGCCGATGAAGACCAGCGAATGGGCGGAGGAGATGTGCTGCAGGGCGATCGCCGTCAGCAGCGGAAAGCCGACCACGACGCCGAGCGCGACGACCACGAGCGACAGGAGGTCGCCTCCGGCCGGCCGCTTCTCGCGCAGAAGCACGACCAAGGCGAAGCCGAGCAGGCCGGCGATCGTCGCCCGTGCCCCGGTGAGGAACACCGGATCGAACCCCATCACGGCGGCGCGGGTCGCGGGCAGCGACCCGGAGAAGATCGCCATCCCGATGAAGCCGTTGATCCAGCCGTTCGCCGTCCTGTCCATGTCGCATTCTCCGCATCATCCGGCGCCTCTCCTGCCGGGAACGGGATCGACGTTCCAGAGACGATCCGATACAGTTGCAAGAAACTGTTATGGCATCCCGGGCAATACGGATGGACGCGACCGACACGACGAGGCGGAGCGGAACGCGGATCGAGGCGGTGATGGCGACGATCCGCTCGCGGATCGCCGCCCGCAGCCTGCTGCCCGGCGCGCGGCTGCCCTCGGTGCGCCGGCAGGCGAAGGCGCTCGAGGTCTCGGTCTCGACCGTGGTGGAGGCCTATGAGCGGCTGGCCGCCGAGGGGCTCATCCATTCGCGGCCGGGCTCGGGCTTCTACGTCTCCGGCCCGGTCGCGCCGCTGTCGCTCGCGGCACTCGGGCCGAAGGTCGAGCGCGAGGTCGATCCGCTGTGGATCTCGCGCCAGTCGCTGGAGGCCGGCGACGAGGTGCTGAAGCCGGGCTGCGGCTGGCTTCCCGCCTCATGGATGCACGAATCCGGGCTGCGCCGCGGCCTGCGCGCGCTCGCCCGGTCCGAAGATGCGGCACTCGCCGACTACGCCACGCCGCTCGGCCTGCCGGCGCTGCGCCAGGTGCTGTCGCGCCGCATGGCGGCGAACGGCGTCGAGGCCGGCCCCGACCGGATCATGCTGACCGAGTCCGGCACCCAGGCCATCGACCTCATCTGCCGCTTCCTGCTCGAGCCCGGCGACACGGTGCTGGTCGACGATCCCTGCTACTTCAACTTCCATGCCCTGCTGAAAGCCCACCGCGTCGAGGTCGTCGGCGTGCCCTACACGCCGAGCGGGCCGGACCTCGACGCCTTCGACGCCGCGCTCGCCGCGCATGCGCCGCGGCTCTACGTCACCAATTCGGCGATCCACAACCCGACCGGCGCGGCGCTCTCGCCGGTGGTGGCGCACCGGCTGCTGAAGCTCGCCGACCGCTCCGGCCTCGTGATCGTCGAGGACGACATCTTCGCCGATTTCGAGGCGACGCCGGCGCCGCGCCTCGCCGCCTTCGACGGGCTGTCGCGCGTCATCCACATCGGCAGCTTCTCGAAGACGCTGTCGGCCTCGGTGCGCTGCGGCTACATCGCCGCGCGGCCGGACTGGATCGACAGCCTCGCCGACCTCAAGATCG
>JACZJD010000293.1 GCA_014860725.1 Aquamicrobium sp. | reverse complement strand
TGTATCCAGATCAGCGGGCCGTCGGGGCGGGGCTGGCCGGCGCGGCCGTAGCGCTCGCGGCGGCGGCTGTGCTCCTCCTTGCCCTTGCTGGCGCGCCAGGCGACGTAGCCGCCGATGACCGGATAGGCCGCGGCCCCGGCCCAGCGATAGGCGGTCAGCATGGCGCGGGCCCAGCGCTCGCTCATCGTTCCCCGCCGTCGACCAGCCGGTAGGCGCGCAGCGTTGCGGCGTTGAGCGCTTCCGTCACCTCGCGCCGCTTGTCTTCCATCACCTGCGGCGTCGCATCGGCCGGCACGCGGATCGCCTCGCCGATGGCCAGAGCCAGGCGGCCGAAGGGCAGGTTGATCGTGGTCTTGTCCCACGTTCCCTCCAGCACCTTGCGGCGGCTGGTGGCGACGGCGACCGGCACGATGGGCCGGCCGGAAACCTTGGCCAGCGTGACGACGCCGAGGCCCGCCTCGCGCGGGGTGCCGTGGGGGATGTCGGCGATCATCGCCACGTTGGTGCCGGCGTCGAGCGCCTTCTTGAGCGCGATCAGCGCCCGCGCGCCGCCCTTGTCGGCGCGATGCTGGCCCTCGCGCCCGCCCGAGCCGCGCACCACGCCGAGGCCGAGCCTTTCGGCGACGCGGGCGTTGATCTCGGCATCGGCGCTGCGCGAGAACAGCGCCACCATCCGGTTGCCGGACGGATTGACGGCCGGGGCGAGGATGTGCTGGCCGTGCCAGAAGGCGGCGATGGCGGGCGTGTGGGCGCGGATGGCGGCGGCGATGTCGTCGGAGCCCTCGACCGCCCGGTTGGTGCGGTAGACGAGCTTCACCGCGCCGACGATGAGGTTGACGATCAAACCCTTGGCCACGCGCGAGCGGGCGAGCGGCTGGCGCACCTTCTTCCAGAAGCGCTTCAGCGGACGCGCCCGGGGCCTGCGTTCCTGCACGCGCACCTTGGGCAAGGTTGAGACGGCCTCCTGATCCATGCTGCTCTTGAAACGCTACTTCGTATCCGGCTCGAGCAGGCGATGCAGATGGGCGATGAAATAGCGCATATGCGCGTTGTCCACCGTCGCCTGGGCCCTGGATTTCCACGCAACTTCGGCGGATTTGTAGTCGGGAAAGATTCCGACGATGTCGAGCTTGTCGAGATCGCGGAATTCGGTGCCGGTGAGCGACTTCAGCTCACCGCCGAACACGAGGTGAAGGAGCTGCTTTTTCGCGGGTTCTTCGGACATATCCGGTCGCCTGTTCGAGAATCGGTCGGCGCCGCGGCAGGGCGGCGGCGCGAAGGCTCTTCCTCTAGAGGAATTCGTTACGATTTGAAACCATGGCGTGATGCTCAATTGCCCGTGCCGGCATCCAGGGCGGCGATGACGCCGGCCATCTCGGCGAGCAGCCGGCCGCTGCCGGCCGCGAGCGCGCCATGGCGCGGGTCCCTGCCGGCATAGACCGGCGGCGCGCCGTCGCGCTCGACCAGGCCGCCGCCGGCGCGGCGCAGGATGAGGTCGGCCGCCGCCAGGTCCCAGTCGTGCGAGTTCGGCTTGACGAAGGTGGCGTCGAGCGCGCCGCTCGCGACCATGGCGATGCGGTAGGCGAGCGACGGGATATAGGGGATGTCGGGGCCGGCGCGCATCCATGCGGGGGCCTGCCGCAGCATCGGCTTCGGCCCGGCGACGCGCAGGCGGCCGCCGCCGGTGACGGCGGCGGGGGCGACGGCGATGGCCTTGCCGTTGAGCAGGGCCGGGCCGAAGGCGTCGGCCTCGTAGATCTCGTTCTTCGCCGGACAATCCAGCACGCCGACCAGCGGCAGGCCGTCCTCGACCACGGCGATCGACACGCACCAGGTGCGCTTGCCCTCGATGAAGGCGCGGGTGCCGTCGATGGGGTCGACCACGAAGGTGCGGCGCGCGCCGAGCCTGTCGGCGCTGTCGGCGGTCTCCTCGGAGAGCCAGCCGTAGTCGGGCCGTGCCGAGGACAGCGTCTCGCGCAGGAAGGTGTCGACGGCGATGTCTGCGGCGCTGACCGGCGAGGTGCCGTTCTTCATCCACACGTCGGGATCGTTGCGGAAGTGGCGCATGGCGATCTCGCCCGCCTCGCGCGCGGCGTCGCGGACCAGCGCCAGATCGGCGGCAAGGGCGTTCGTCTTGATCTCACTTGCCGGCAAGGGTCATCCCCTCGATCAGGAGCGTCGGCGCGGCCGTGCCGAAATTGCGGTCGAGGTCGTTCGCCGGCACCATGTTCATGAACATGTCCTTGAGGTTGGCCGCGATCGTCACCTCGGCCACCGGATAAGCGAGCTCGCCGTTCTCGATCCAGAAGCCGGAGGCGCCGCGCGAATAGTCGCCCGTCACCATGTCGACGCCCTGGCCGAAGACCTCGGTGACGTAGAAGCCCGACTTCAGCGCGCCGATCAGCTCGTGCGGGCTGCTGTCGCCCGGCTCGATGGCGAGGTTGGTCGAGGACGGCGCGACCGACGACGAGGCGCGCACGCCGCGGCCGTTGGTCTCGAGGCCGAGCTCGCTCGCGGCGGAAGTGGAGAGGAACCAGTGGTTGAGCACGCCGCGCTCGACCATGACGAGGCGTTCGCCGGCCACGCCCTCGCCGTCGAAGGGGCGCGAGGACTGGCCGCGCAGCTTCTGCGGATCGTCGGTGACGGTGACGGCGGCGGAGGCGACCTCCTTGCCCATGCGGTCGCGCAGGAAGCTGGTCTTTCGGGCGACGGCCGCGCCGTTGATGGCGCCTGCGAGATGGCCGGCGATGCCGCGCGCGACGCGCGGATCGAGCACCAC
>JACZJD010000292.1 GCA_014860725.1 Aquamicrobium sp. | reverse complement strand
GGGCATTTCTCCTTCATGTACTCGGGGAACCACCATTCTTCCTTGGCCTTCATGCCGGTCGGGCCGAAATTCTCGGTCTTGCCGGTGGCGAAGGAGGCGTCCATCGCGTCGCGGCCGGTGGTCTCCCACATTTCCATGGCGACGTGCAGGTCGCCGGTCTCGAGGCCGGCGAACTGTGCCAGGTAGTCGGCCTGCACGTACTCGACGCTGTAGCCGGCCTTCTTCAGGATCTCGCCCATCAGCTCTGTCGTGATCAGCTGGCCGGTCCAGTCGTGGAGCGTCAGCTTGATCGGATCGGTGGATTCCTGCGCTTGCGCGGGCGAAAGCGCCACGGCGCCGGAAATCGCCAGCGCGGCGATGGCGGAATAGGTCATGCGATTACGGAACGACATGTCGAGCCTCCTGCTCACCCTCTGCAGCCTTGTCTTCGGAGCCGCCGCTTCTTATTGGATCGGTGGAACGATCCGCGGTTGGCTTGGCAAGCAATGTCACGCAGCGACAGCCGGGTTGTCAACGCAATGATGCGGCGATTTGTGATTTTGTGCCTGCATGATGTATGGTTTCGGGCGAAAGCCGGTAACGATGCGGAAAAAACGGTCAGACAATTGATAACAAACCCGGCAACCCGGGCATGATGGGCAGTCCATGAAACACTCCAAGCGCCACGGTGAGATCCTCCGCCTCCTGCAGGAGGAGGGCACCATCACCATCGCCCGGCTCGCCGACCGCTTGGGCGTGTCGCTGGAGACAGTCCGGCGGGACGTGAAGCCGCTGACCCGCCACGGCGCGATCATCAAGATGCACGGCGCCATCGGCCTGCCGTCGCTCGCCGGCGAAGCGCCTTTCGAACGGCGCATGCGCGAGAACGCCGACGCCAAGCGCCTCATCGCCCGGTATGTCGCCACCACGATTCGCGACGGCGAATCCGTCATGCTCGACACCGGTACGACGACCAGCTACCTCGCGCGCGAGCTTCTCGGCCACCGGCGCCTGACCGTGGTGACCAACTCGTCCGACATCGCCCGCACGCTCGCCACCGTCAACGGCAACAAGGTCTACATGGCCGGGGGCGAGCTGCGCAGCGACAGCGGTGCGGCCTTCGGGGTCTCGGCGATCGAGTTCGTCAGCCGCTTCAGCGTCACGCACGCGGTCATCTCGGTTGGCGCCGTCGACGCCGCCAACGGCATCATGGACTATGACCTGGAAGAGGCCGAGTTCGCCCGCATGGTCCTCTCGCGTGGCGCCCGCGCCATCGCGGTGACCGACCACAGCAAGTTCGGCCGACACGGCCTGGTCAAGGTGTGCGACTTCTCCGGGCTCGGCGAACTGGTCACCGACCGCGCCCCGCCGCCCGAGATCGTCGCGCGGCTGGAGGAAGCCGGCGTCACGCTGACGGTCGCGCCGGCGGCCAAGGGCTGAGCCTCTTCCCACGCGCCGCCGCCGCGTATTAAGTCGCGGCCATGGCCTTCACCATCCGTCAGATCCAGTATTTCGTCGCGGTCGCCGAGAAGGGCACCGTGTCCGGCGCCGCGCAGGGCCTGTCGATCTCGCAGTCGGCGATCACCGAGGCGATCAAGGAGCTCGAGGGCGATCTCGGCGTCGAGCTGTTCGAACGCCATTCGCGCGGGCTGGCGATCACCCACAAGGGCCACCAGTTCCTGCGCCACGCCACCAAGATCCTCGCCGACGTCTCCGACGCCCGGCTCGCCTTCTCCCGCGATCGCGAGGTCGCCGCCGGGCGGCTGCAGCTCGGCGTCACCTCGCTCGTCGCCGGCTACGTGCTCTCCGACCTGCTCGCCCGCTACCGCCGCGCCTTTCCCGGTGTCGACGTCTCGGCGATCGAGGACAATGGCGACTATCTCGAGCATCTTCTCGTCGGCGGGGAACTCGACGTCGCCGTCATGGTCATCTCCAACATGCGCGA
>JACZJD010000291.1 GCA_014860725.1 Aquamicrobium sp. | reverse complement strand
GCCTGCCGGATGGCGAGGCCGTAGGAGCGCACGGAGTCAAAATCCTCCATGGAGATGCCGAGCTCCTCGCCCAGCCGCTCCATCAGGCGGACCTTCATCCCGTTGACGTCCGGGATGCTGCGGTCGAACAGGGCTTGCGCGATCCTGCCCTTGGCCTGGGCCGAGTGCCCGCCGGCGGCCGAGATGCCCGGCCCCGCCACGCCGTTGGCGATCGCGACCAGGTCGGTGGCTGACGGATCGCGCCGCGCGGCGCTCCCCGCAGGGGCAGCCCGTTGCAGGATCACAAGCGCGGCCGAGACGGTCGTCGAGATCGAAAGCATGCCCCACTCCAAGGCGCGCGCCGCCACAAGGGCGGACGGTGCATCCGCAGCGACGCTAGGAGAACAGACTTAACAAAGTCATAACGACTTCGGGGCCCGCCGGAGGGGCTAGTCGCAGACAGCCGGGAGGCGGTCCTTGCGGACGCCCCGGCGGACCGGGGCGCCGCGCGCCCGTCACTGCGCGGCGAGCGCGGCCGCGATGGCGTCCTTGAGGGCAAGGCGACGCTTGCGGAACGCCACTTCGGTGTCCTCGGCGACCGGCTCGATGCGGCTTTCGGCCTTGTGGATGCGGTCGTTGACCTCGTCGTACTCGTCGAGGAGCCGGGCGAAGTTCTCGTCCCTGGCCTTGAGCGCGTGGATGGCGTCGAGCTGGCCGGGGAATTCCTCGCCGAGCGTGTGGGGAGTGTTGGACATGGCGTCTCCTTGCGTCTTGCACTTTGGACCATAGCCGGGCGGGCGGAAGGCGACTTGACCCGGATCAAGGCAGCGGCGGGCCAGCGCCGCGGATGTGTCAGTCCAGCTTCTCGCCCAGCAGGCCGTCGACGAAGCCGAACAGGCCGGGGCGGCGGTCGCGGCGCAGGCGCTCGGCCGTCACGATGGCCTGCACCTGCGCGAACGCCGCATCAAGGTCGTCGTTGACGACGACATAGTCGTAGTCGCGCCAGTGCTCGATCTCGGCGCGGGCGTTGGCGAGGCGGGCGGCGATGACCTCGTCGGCGTCCTCGGCGCGGCGGCGCAGGCGGCCCTTCAGCTCGCGCATCGTCGGCGGCAGGATGAAGATGGAGACAACATCGGCGCGCATCTTCTCGCGAAGCTGCTCCGCGCCCTGCCAGTCGATGTCGAACAGCATGTCGCGGCCCTCGGCCAGCGCCTTCTCGGCCGGCGCGCGCGGCGTGGCGTAGAAATTGCCGTGGACCTCGGCCCATTCGAGCAGCTCGTCATTGTCGCGCATGCTCTCGAACTCGCGGCGCGAGCGGAAATGGTAGTGGCGGCCGTCGATCTCGCTGCCGCGGCGCGCCCGCGTCGTGACGCTGATCGACAATTCGAAGGAGGGGTCGCTTTCGAGGAGGTTGCGCGAGATGGTGGACTTGCCGGCGCCCGAGGGCGAGGAAAGCACGAGCATGATGCCGCGGCGGCTGATGGTACGGTCGATGGGGGCGGCGGGCATCGTCACTCCAGATTCTGGACCTGTTCGCGGAACTGGTCGACCACGGCCTTCAGCTCGAGGCCGATGGCCGTCACCGAGGCCGCATTCGATTTCGAGCACAACGTATTCGATTCGCGATTGAATTCCTGCGACAGGAAATCGAGCTTGCGGCCTGCCGGCCCGCCGGCGGCAAGCAGCGCGCGGCCGGAGGCGACATGCGTCTTCAGCCGGTCGATCTCCTCGCGGATGTCGGCGCGCGTGGCCAGGAACGCCGCCTCCATGTGCAGGCGCGCCTCGTCGAGCGGCTGGCCAGAACCGAGAAGGAGCCGGACCTGCTCGGCCAGCCGGGCGCGGATCGCGGCCGGCTCGCGCGACGGGTCGGCCTCGGCGCGCAGCGTCAGCGCCTCGATGCCGTCGAGATGGCCGAGGAGAAGATCGCCGAGCGCCCGTCCCTCCTCGCGCCGTGCCGCCTCCAGCGCATCGAGCGCGGCGTCGAGCGCGGCGAGAATGGCGGCGTCGAGCGCGGCGCGCGTCTCCTCGTCCTCGATGGCATCGGGCGTTTCGAGGACGCCGCGCAGGGCGAGCAGGCCGTCGGCCGTGGCGGATGCGACGCCGAACTGCTCCTGCAGCCGCTGCGCGAGGCCGGCCAGATCCTTCAGGAACTCCTCGTTGACCACGGGCTGCGCCGCAAGCGCCGCCCGCGACAGGGTCAGCCCCGCCTGGATGTTGCCGCGCGCAAAGCGCTTCTGGATCGCCTGCCGCACCGGCTGCTCCAGCCGCTCGAGCCCCGGCGGCAGGCGCAGCCGCGCCTCGAGCGACTTGCCGTTGACCGACTTCAGCTCCCAGGCGATCGCCGTGCCGTCATGGTCGGCCGCCGCGCGGCCGAAACCCGTCATGCTCTGCAAGCCCATATCGCGCTCCCCCTGCCCCGGCAACCCCGCGCTAGTCGTCCGCGGTGTCCGTCGTGTCCGGCGTGCTCCCCGCCGCCGCGGCGGCAGCCGCGCGCTCGCGCTCGATCCGCCGCCAGCGGGCGACGTTCTCGTTGTGCTCTTCCAGCGTCGCGGCGAAGACGTGCCCGCCGGTGCCGTCGGCGACGAAATAGAGGTCCTCGGTCTTCGACGGATTGGCGACCGCCTCCAGCGAGGCGCGGCCGGGAATGGCGATCGGCCCCGGCGGCAGGCCGTTGATCGTATAGGTGTTGTAGGGCGTCGGCGTGTCGATGTCGGAGCGGTAGATCGGCCGGTCGGCCGGCTTCCCCTCGCCGCCGAAGATGCCGTAGATGATCGTCGGGTCCGACTGGAGGCGCATGCCCTTCCTCAGCCGGTTGATGAACACCGAGGCCACGCGCGAGCGCTCGTCGGCGCGGCCGGTCTCCTTCTCGACGATGGACGCCAGCGTCACGAACTCGTTGATGTCGTCGATGGGCAGGTCGGCCGAGCGGCGCGCCCACACGCTCTCCACCAGCGCCTTCTGGTCGGCGGTGAGGCGGTCGATGACCTCCTGCCGCTTCATGCCGCGGGTGAAGCGGATGGTGTCGGCGGCAAGCGTCCCCTCGGGCGGAAGCTCGGCCGGCATCTCGCCCTCGAGCTCCTCGGCGGCGGCGATGCGCCGGAACGCCTGCGCGACGGTCAGGCCCTCGGGGATGGTCAGCGAATGGAGGATCGAGCGGCCGGAGACCAGAATGTCCATGATCTGGTGCATCGAGGCGCCGGCCTTGATCTCGTACTCGCCGGCCTGCACCCGGCCGTCATTGCCGTAGTAGCGCAGGCCGAGGCGGAAGATGCGCGCGTCGCTGATCATGCCGCGCCGTTCGAGCAGCGAGGCGATCTCGGCGACGCCGGTATTGGGCCGGATCAGCACCGTGTCGGAGGTCTCCAGCGGCCCCGGCCCCTCGAAGGTGGCCTTGCCGAGCCACGCCGCCGCGAAAGCGGCGATGGCAAGGAGCACGATGGTGGACATCAGGAAGTTGAGGAAGACGACCACCTGGCTGCGCGACCGCTTCGAACGGGTCGGCGGCGGCGTGCCGGCCTGCGGCCGCAGCGCCTCGCTCGCCGTCTTCGGCACGATCGGACGGGCCGGCGCGGGCTGCTGTCGTTCAGGCAAACCGCCCTGGTCTGCGGGATCGTTGGTCATGGCGCGCTCGCACCCTTTCCTAAGCTCGTCGGTTCCGATTCAGCGGACCGAAGCTAAGCCCGAATATGGCGAAATTCGCGGCGCGGCGCGCCGCCTCAGCCTTCGAGGCGGCGGAACACCAGCGACGCGTTGGTGCCGCCGAAGCCGAACGAATTGGACAGCGCGACGTCGATCTTGCGCTGGCGCGGCGCGTTGGGCACGAGGTCGATGGCCGTCTCGCGCTCGGGATTGTCGAGGTTGATCGTCGGCGGCGCGATATTGTCGCGGATAGCGAGCAGCGAGAAGATCGCCTCGGCCGCGCCGGCGGCACCGAGCAGATGCCCGATCGACGACTTGGTGGACGACATCGACGCCGTCGACGCGGCATTGCCGAGCAGACGCTCGACCGCGCCGAGCTCGATGGTGTCGGCCATGGTCGAGGTG
The DNA here is from genome assembly GCA_014860725.1 of Aquamicrobium sp. The sequence continues at coordinate 2,809 of JACZJD010000291.1, read as the reverse complement.
CCGTGGGCGTTGATGTAGTCGACATCGGCGGGCGTGAGGCCCGCACGCTTCAGCGCAGCCGACATGCAGCGGAACGCGCCGTCGCCGTCTTCCGAGGGAGCCGTGATGTGATAGGCGTCGCCCGAAAGGCCGTAGCCGACGACCTCGGCGTAGATCTTCGCGCCGCGTGCCTTGGCGTGCTCCAGCTCCTCCAGCACCACGACGCCGGCGCCCTCGCCCATGACGAAACCGTCGCGGTCGCGGTCATAGGGGCGCGACGCCTTCTCCGGCTCGTCGTTGCGGGCGGTGGAGAGCGCCTTGCAGGCGGCGAAGCCGGCCAGCGAAAGCCTCGTGATCGGCGCTTCCGCGCCGCCGGCGACCATGACGTCGGCATCGCCGAACTGGATCAGCCGCGCGGCGTCGCCGATGGCGTGCGCGCCGGTCGAGCAGGCGGTGACGACCGCGTGGTTCGGCCCCTTGAGGCCGTGGCGGATCGACACCTGACCGGACACGAGGTTGATGATGTTGCCGGGAATGAAGAAGGGGCTGATGCGGCGCGGGCCCTTCTCCTTGAGGATCATCGCGTTCTCGGCGATGCCGTCGATGCCGCCGATGCCGGAGCCGATCAGCACGCCGCTGGCGCATTGATCTTCGTAGGTGCTGGGCTTCCAGCCCGCATCCTCGAGCGCAAGGTCCGCGGCCGCGACGCCGTAGATGATGTAGTCGCCGACCTTCCGCTGCTCCTTGGGCTCCATGAAGCGGTCGGGGTCGAAGGCGGCCTCGCTGCCGTCGCGCGGGATGACGTTGGCGATCTTGCAGGGAAGATCGTCAACCTCGAACGTATCGACGCGCCGCGCCGCGCTCTTGCCGGCCAGGAGCTCTCTCCACGTATGCTCGGCACCCACGCCGAACGGCGACAGCAGGCCGATGCCGGTGACGACGACACGTCTCATCGCTTGCACGCTGGAATCGCGGTTTGCGGAAGGATCGTGCGGCGCGGCCTCAGGCCGACGCCTTCTCGATATACTTGACGGCGTCGCCGACGGTCAGGATCGTCTCGGCCGCGTCGTCCGGGATCTCGACGCCGAACTCCTCCTCGAAGGCCATGACCAGCTCGACCGTGTCGAGGCTGTCCGCGCCGAGATCATCGATGAAGCTTGCGCCCTCGGTGACCTTGTCGGCATCGACGCCCAGATGCTCGACAACGATTTTCTTGACGCGTTCTGCGGTGTCGCTCATTTGCAAACCCTCGACTTGGTGTTGGCCGGCAACCCGGCATTTGCGTTGGTCGGTCTTCGTTAGCTGCACGATTGCCGCTAATCAAGCTGAAAGATGGAACCCACAGGCAGCAGCGAAAACCTGCCGCAGCGGAATTCCGGCACGGTCAGATCATCGCCATGCCGCCGTTGACGTGCAGCGTCTGGCCGGTGACGTAGCCCGCCTCGCCCGACGCGAGGTAAAGCGCCGCGGCGGCGATGTCCGCGCCCGTCCCCATTTTTTTCATCGGGATGGCGCCCATGATCGCCTCCTTCTGCTTGTCGTTGAGCTTGTCGGTCATGGCCGATTCGATGAAGCCCGGCGCGATGCAGTTGACGGTGACGCCGCGCGTGGCGATCTCCTGCGCCAGCGACTTCGAAAGGCCGATCATGCCGGCCTTGGCCGCGCAATAGTTGGCCTGCCCCGGATTGCCGGTGACGGCGACGACGGAGGTGATGTTGACGATGCGGCCGTAGCGGCGGCGCATCATCGGATGGGTCAGCTCGCGCGTCAGACGGAAGACGGAGCCGAGATTGACCTCCAGCACCGCGTCCCAGTCCTGGTCGGACATGCGCACGAACAGGCCGTCGCGGGTGATGCCGGCATTGTTGACGAGGATGTCGACGCCCTCGAGCTCGGCCTCGGCCTTCTGGGCCAGCGCCTTGACCTCGTCGCGCTCGGACAGGTTGGCGGGAAAGACCTTGACGCGCTCGCCGAGCTCGCCGGCCAGCGCCTCCAGCTTCTCCACCCGGGTGCCGTGCAGGCCGACGGTCGCGCCGGCGGCATGCAGCGCACGCGCCACGGCCTCGCCGATGCCTCCGGTTGCTCCCGTCACCAGTGCCTTGCGGCCAGAGAGGTCGAACATGGGGTGCTTCCTTTCGATTCAGGAGCGAGTAGCGAATAGGGAGTAGCGAGTAGTGACGACTAAAATCCCCCTATTCGCTATTCACTATTCCCTACTCACTCACAAAAGCCTCGATATCCGCGGGTCCGCCGATATTGACGGTCGCGATGTTGCGGTCGATGCGGCGCGCGAGGCCGGAAAGCACCTTGCCCGCGCCGATCTCGTAAAGCGTGGTCACGCCATTGGCGCCGAACCACTCGACGGTCTCGCGCCAGCGCACGCGGCCCGTCACCTGCTCGACCAAGCGTGCGGCGATCTCGTCCGGGTCGATGAGCGGCGAGACGGTGACGTTGGCGACGACCGGCACGGCCGGCGCGTGCTTCGCCACACCGGCAAGGGCCTCGCGCATGGCGTCGGCCGCCGGCTGCATCAGCGCCGAATGGAAGGGGGCGGAGACCGGCAGCATCAGCGCGCGCTTCGCGCCCTTGTCGGTGCACAGTGCCGCCGCCTTCTCCACCGCGGCCCTGGCGCCGGAGATGACGAGCTGGCCGCCGCCATTGTCGTTGGCGATCTGGCAGACCGAGCCGCCGGCGGCGGCCTCGGCACAGGCCGCCTCGACGTCGGCCTGCTCCAGCCCGATGATCGCCGCCATCGCGCCCTCGCCCACCGGAACCGCGGCCTGCATGGCATTGCCACGGATGCGCAGGAGCCGCGCGGTGTCCGCGAGGG
>JACZJD010000039.1 GCA_014860725.1 Aquamicrobium sp. | reverse complement strand
GCGCGCACGGCCGAGCAGTGCTTCATGCCGCTGACCGTCGGCGGCGGCGTCCGCCAGGTCGCCGACATCCGCAAGCTGCTTCTGGCCGGCGCCGACAAGGTCTCGATCAACACGGCGGCGGTCAACAATCCCGATTTCGTCACCGAGGCGGCCGACAAGTTCGGCAACCAGTGCATCGTCGTCGCCATCGATGCCAAGAAGGTGTCGGGCCCCGGCGTGGATTCTGCCGAGACGCCGCGCTGGGAGATCTTCACCCATGGCGGCCGCAGCGCGACCGGCATCGACGCGGTCGAGTTCGCCGTCGCCATGGTCGAGCGCGGAGCGGGCGAGATCCTGCTGACCTCGATGGACCGCGACGGCACCAAGGCCGGCTACGACATCGCGCTCACCCGCGCCGTGGCCGATGCGGTGCGCGCGCCGGTGATCGCGTCGGGCGGCGTCGGCACGCTCGATCACCTCGTCGAGGGCATCCGCGACGGGCACGCCACGGCGGTTCTCGCCGCCTCGATCTTCCATTTCGGCACCTACACCATTGCGCAGGCCAAGGCGCACATGGCAAAAGCGGGCATCGCGGTCCGGCTCGACGCCGCGGCCTGAACACGGTGGAGGCGCATTTGGCCGGTTTCACTCTCGAGGAGCTGGAAAGGATCGTCGCCGAGCGCGGCCGCTCCGGCGATTCCGGCTCCTGGACGGCGAAGCTGTTCGAGAAGGGCATCGACAAGGCGGCCCAGAAGCTGGGCGAGGAGGCCGTCGAGGCGGTGATCGCCGCGGTCAAGGGCGACCGCGCCGGGCTGGTGTCGGAAAGCGCCGACCTTCTCTATCACTGGCTGGTGGTGCTGGCGATTTCCGGCGTGCCGCTGGCCGATGTGCTGGCCGAGCTGGAGGCGCGCACCGGGCAATCCGGTCTCGCCGAGAAGGCCTCGCGCAAGGCGCGCTGACGAGCTCAGGGACGATGCCGATGGACCGCGTCTCCTACGAACGATATTCGCCCTACCGCGTCTTCACGGCCGAGCGCTGGGCGCAGTTCCGCGACGACACGCCGCTGACCCTCAAAGAGGACGAGGTGCGGCGGCTGCGCTCGCTCAACGATCCCATCGACCTCGACGAGGTGCGCAAGATCTATCTGTCGCTGTCGCGGCTGCTCTCGGCCCATGTCGAGGCGAGCCAGCTTCTGTTCCGCCAGCGGCAGGTGTTCTTCAACGGCGGCGATACGGTCAAGACGCCGTTCATCATCGGCATCGCCGGCTCGGTGGCGGTGGGCAAGTCCACCGCCGCGCGCGTGCTGAAGGAGCTGCTCCAGCGCTGGCCGTCGAGTCCGCGGGTGGCGCTCGTCACCACCGACGGCTTCCTGTTCCCCAACGCGGTGCTGCGCAGCCAGAACCTGATGGAGCGCAAGGGTTTTCCGGAAAGCTACGACGTCGGCGCGCTGCTGCGTTTCCTCTCGGCGATCAAGTCGGGCGAGCCGCAGGTGCAGGCACCGCTCTACTCGCACATGACCTACGACGTGCTGCCGGACGAGTTCGTGACCATCGACCGGCCGGACATCCTGATCTTCGAGGGCATCAACGTCCTCCAGACCCGCGACCTGCCCAAGGACGGCAAGTTCGTGCCGTTCATCTCCGACTTCTTCGACTTCTCGATCTATATCGACGCCGAGGAAGAGCTGATCCACAAATGGTACATCGACCGCTTCATGCGGCTGCGCGACACGGCGTTCAAGAACCCGGAATCCTTCTTCCACCGCTATTCGCAGCTCTCGGAAGACGCGGCCCGCGCCATCGCCGAGGGGCTGTGGTCGAACATCAACCTCAGGAACCTGCGCGAGAACATCCTGCCCACCCGCCCCCGCGCCGACCTCATCCTGCGCAAGGGCGCCGATCACTTGGTCGAGGAAGTGGCGCTCAGGAAGCTGTGAGGCGCCGCAGGTTCATCGAATCTTAGCTGGCAGACGTCACGATCCGGAAAGATGGCCGGAAGGATGGACTGTCGGTGGCCTGGCTCGTTTCTCTCCCCACCCATTTCAGGATCGCTCTCGTCGCAGGCCTGTTCGCCCTTGCCTGGGTGGTTCATGCCACCGTGGAGGCGCTCATGGCGCCCGGAGTGCAGCCGGACTTCGCCAACAAGGATTTCGCGAACTACTGGACCGCCGGAAAGCTCGTCCTTTCGGGCAGGACCGCCGATCTGTTCGGCCCGCAGCCCGTCTATTTCGAGCATCTGAAAGGGGCCTTCGGCGCCGACTACCCGTGGCACAATTGGAGTTACCCGCCTCACTACCTGCTTCTTGTCTGGCCGCTCGGATTCTTCGGCTACAAGACGGCGATGATGCTGTTTCTGGGCGTTACCTGCATCTTCTATCTCCGGGCTGTCGGCGAGTTCGCCGGTCGCCGCAATCATCTGGTCTGGATCGCGCTCCTCCCCCTTCTCGCGCATAATTTGTGGGCCGCGCAGAACGGCTATCTTTTCGCGGGGTGCGCCATCGCCGCCCTCGCCCTGCGCGGCAGCCGACCCGTCCTTGCCGGGATTTTCCTCGGAGTCCTCACGATAAAGCCGCAGCTCGGTCTGCTGTTTCCCTTTCTGCTGCTCGCGGAACGGCGCTGGCTGGTCATCGTAAGCGCCAGCATGACGACCATTGCCCTCGTCGTCCTGTCTTCGGCCGTATTCGGGCTTGAGAACTGGCAGGGTTATCTTGGCGAGGTCATCCCGTATCAGGCGCTGGTGATGCGCGAGCTCAACGGCACGTTCCTGGAAATGCTGCCTTCGGTCTACGGCGCATTGCGGAACTGGGGCGTCGCCTCCGAGACCGCCCTGTCTGTCCATCTCGTCGTCGCGGTGCCGGTCTTCCTGAGCGCCCTTGCGGGCTTCTTCCTCGCCCGCAGCGATGAGGATCGCAGCATACTGCTTCTGGTGGCGACATTCGCCGTCAGCCCCTACGCGTTGACATACGATCTCGGGCTGCTTGCGCCGGCGCTCGGCCTGCTGGCCGCGAGGCTCGCGGATACGGACCGCGTTGCGGGCGCGATCCTCGTGGCGGCGATTCTGTTGCCTGTCATCATGATACCGCTCGGAGCGCTGCACATCGTGATCGCTCCGGCGGTCATCCTCTGGGTCTACGCCTTTGCGCTGCACGAATCGGGAGCCTGGCGCCGGATGAAGGCGATGCTTCGCCCGGCATGAGGCACGTCTACGCCGTCACCCGACGCAGCGTCAGGTTGATGCGGCCGCCGTTCCTGAGCAACGGTGACGTGCCGGGATAGATGCGGTCGACGCCGTGGAAGGCGAGCCTTCCCGCGCCGCCGAGCACGAAGACGTCGCCGCTTCGGAGCCTGAGCGACCGTGTCGGACCGCCGCGTTCGGTCCCGCCGATGCGGAACAGGCAGTCGTCGCCGAGCGACACCGAGACGACCGGCGCGTCGAACGTCTCCTCGTCGCGGTCCTGATGCAGCCCCATCTTCGCCGAGCCGTCGTAGAAGTTGACGAGGCAGGCTTCGGGCGGGGCAGGGTGATCCGCGACTTCGTCCCACAGATCGAGGAGGCGCGCGGGGATCGGCGGCCATGGCCTGCCGGTGACGGGATGCACCGGCTGGTAGCGGTAGCCGCGCTCCCTGTCCGTCACCCAGCCGAGCGCGCCGCAATTGGTCATGCGCACACTCATCGGCCTGCCGGTGCGCGGCATGACCGGCACGAAGAGCGGTGCCGCGGCGACCACGGCGCGGATGTCCTCGACCAGCGCCGCCTGCGCCGCAGCGTCGAAGAAGCCGCGAAGGTGTCGCGTGCCGGGCGGCAGGTCGTCGGTCAATCTTTCCTCCCGGAGCATGGTTCCCGACCGGAGCATGGCTCCCGAAAAGTGCGCCCCGGTTTTGAGCGCGGTCATGCCTGACGCAAAACGCGGACAGGCAGAGCTTTCAACCCGATTTGCCCGCCCAAACGAAGCCGGCGGCCCGTGGGCCGCCGGAGGATTTTCGTGCGAGGGCGGCCGGTTACGCCTGGTCGAGCTCGGGTATGCGCAGCACCTGGCCCGGATAGATCTTGTCGGGATGCGTCAGCATCGGCTTGTTGGCCTCGAAGATGATCGTGTGCTTGGCGCCCTTGCCCTTGCCGTAATGGGCCTCGGCGATCTTCCACAGATTGTCGCCCTTCTTGACGGTGTAGAACACCGGCTCCTTCTCGCCGCCGCCGGTCTCGTCGACGGTGAGCTGGGTTTCCACCTTGGACACGCCGAGCGTGTTGCCTACGGCGATCACCGCCTTCTCGAAGGCGGTCTGGTCCGCGACCGAGCCCTTGAGGATCGCCTTGTCGCCCACCACCTCGATCTCGACCTTGTCGGTGCCGAGGTTGTGCTTGTCGAGCTCCTTCTTCAGGTCCTCGACCTTCGGCGCGTCATCCGAGCCGCCGATGCCGAGCTTCTCGCCCACCGACTTGACGAAATCGAAAATACCCATGCTGCAGTCTCCATTCTCGCTGCAAAATCCGTCCGTCCCCCGCGGCGAATGTGGCGCAGCGGGGTCGAAATTGGAAGCATAAAAGCCGCGCCTGCGCGAACTATTCGGGACTGACCTTGCCGCGCATGCGCTTGATTCCGGAACGACCGGCCTTTTCCTTGAGCCGGCGCTCCACCGCGCCTTTCGACGGCTTCGTCTTCTTGCGCGGCTTGGGCGGCGGCTCCGCCGCCTTGGCCAGAAGCGCGACCAGCCTGTTGCGCGCATCGGCGCGGTTCTGCTCCTGCGTGCGGAAGCGGGCGGCCTCGATGACGATGACGCCCTCCTTGGTCGCGCGCTGGCCGGCGAGCTTCAGCGCGTTTTCGCGTACCCGCTCGGGCAGACCGGGCGAGCCCGCCGCGTCGAAGCGCAGCTGCACCGCCGTCGCCACCTTGTTGACGTTCTGCCCGCCGGGGCCGGAGGCGCGGATGAAGCTTTCCTCCAGCTCGTCCTCGCCGATCTCGACGCCCGGCGCGATGCTGAGCCGCCGCTGCCCGCTCATCCGCTTCCCTTCCGCTTCGTTGCGCCGTGAACATCGTATCGTCGCGGCCAAAAGAAAAGGCCCGGCTTGCGGCCGGGCCTTTCTCGACTTCACTGTCGCGATGCTTACTCGGCCGCCTCGCGGATGCGCGGCGCGGCGTCGAGCGTGTGGGCATCGACATGGGCCTCGAACTTGGCGAAGTTGTCGACGAACATGCCGACGAGCTTCTTCGCCTGCGCGTCGTAGGCCGCCTTGTCCGCCCAGGTCGAGCGTGGATCGAGGATGGCGCTGTCCACGCCCGGCACCGCCACCGGGACCTCGAAGCCGAAGCTGGGGTCGGTGCGGAACTCGGCATTGTTGAGCGAGCCGTCGAGCGCGGCGGCGAGCAGCGCCCGCGTCGCCTTGATCGGCATGCGGCTGCCCGTGCCGTAGGCGCCGCCGGTCCAGCCGGTGTTGACCAGCCAGCAGGTGGCGCCGTGGCGCGCGATCAATTCGCGCAGCAGGTTGCCGTATTCCGACGGATGGCGCGGCATGAACGGCGCGCCGAAGCAGGTCGAGAACGTCGCCTCCGGCTCGGTCACGCCGCGCTCGGTGCCGGCGACCTTGGCCGTGTAGCCGGACAGGAAGTGGTACATGGCCTGCGCCGGCGTCATCCGCGCGATCGGCGGCATCACGCCGAAGGCGTCGGCCGTCAGCATGATGATGTTCCTGGGATGCCCGGCGCGGCCGGTGGCCGAGGCGTTGGGGATGAAGTCGAGCGGATAGGCGCAGCGCGTGTTCTCGGTGAGCCGGCCGTCGTCGAAGTCGGGCACGCGGGCGTCGTCGAGCACCACGTTCTCCAGCACCGTGCCGAAGCGGCGGGTGGTGGCGAAGATCTCGGGCTCGGCCTCGGCCGAGAGGCGAATGGTCTTGGCGTAGCAGCCGCCTTCGAAGTTGAAGATGCCGTCCTCGCCCCAGCCGTGCTCGTCGTCGCCGATCAGCGTGCGCTTCGGGTCGGCCGACAGCGTGGTCTTGCCGGTGCCCGACAGGCCGAAGAACACGGCCGCGTCGCCCCCCGACCCCTCATTGGCAGGCCCGACATTGGCCGAGCAGTGCATCGGCATCACGCCGCGCTCGGGCAGCAGGTAGTTGAGCACGGTGAACACCGACTTCTTCATCTCGCCGGCATAGGCGGTGCCGCCGATCAGCACCAGCATGCGCTGGAAGTCGATGGCGATCACCGTCTCGGTGCGGGTGCCGTGGCGGGCCGGATCGGCGCGGAAGGAAGGCAGGTCGATGATGGTCAGCTTCGGCGCGAAAGCGGACAGCGCCTCGCGCGACGGCCGGATCAGGAGGTTGCGGATGAACAGCGAGTGCCAGGCATATTCGGTGACGACGCGCGTCGGCAGGCTGTTGGCCTCGTCGGCGCCGCCGACCAGATCCTGCACGTAGAGGTCGAGGCCGGCCGCCTGGGCGAGGAAATCCTCGCAGAGCAGGGCGAACTGCTCGGGCGAGATCGGCCTGTTGTTGTCCCACCAGACCTTGCCGTCGGTCGAGGCGTCGCGGACGACGAACTTGTCCTTGGGCGACCGGCCCGTGTGCTGGCCGGTCGTGGCCACCAGCGCGCCGTGGGCGGAAAAGCGCGCCTCGTCGCGGCGCACCGCATGTTCGGCGAGTTCCGCCGCGCCGAGATTGTAATGGACCGTCCCGGTCGTTTTCAGACCGCTGGCTTCGATCCCGTTCGCCGGGTTACGCAGGCCGATTTCCTTCATCCTTCACCACCACTGCAGGAGCCGAAAAGTTCATCCTCGCCCCCGCCGGGTGGTGCCTGCAAGGCCCGTCCGCCGAAGGTGACAGGTGCAGAAACAGAAAAGTCCATTGATTTCAAATCATTAATCGATTTAAACTTTTTGAGCCGGGTTTAAATCGGTTGTAACTGTTCATATCTTGCGGCGGTACGGGCACATTGGGGGCGGATAGGACCGCCGCGCCCTGCGTCGCGGAAGGCGGCCGGCCCGCGCGCCGAACGGGAACGGAGAAAGCCGCTTGCCACAATTTGTACCCAATTTGTCCGCTTATGGCCCCTTCGTGAAGCAGGAAGGGACGCCCGCTTATGAGGGAGCCGCTTGACATGGCAACGATCGCGCTGGTCGATGACGACCGCAACATCCTGACGTCCGTTTCGATCGCGCTGGAATCGGAGGGCTATCGGGTGGAAACCTACACCGACGGCGCCTCCGCGCTGGAGGGGCTGACGGCAAGGCCGCCGAACCTCGCCATCTTCGACATCAAGATGCCGCGCATGGACGGCATGGAGCTTCTGCGCCGCCTTCGCCAGAAGAGCGACATGCCGGTGATCTTCCTCACCTCCAAGGACGACGAGATCGACGAGCTGTTCGGTCTCAAGATGGGCGCCGACGACTTCATCCGCAAGCCGTTCTCGCAGCGGCTCCTGGTCGAGCGGGTGCGCGCCGTGCTGCGCCGCGCCAATGCCCGCGAGGCCGGGGCGAAGACGCCGGGCCAGCAGGCCAAGTCGCTGGAGCGCGGCCAGCTCGTCATGGACCAGGAGCGCCACACCTGCACCTGGAAGGGCGAGCCGGTGACGCTGACCGTGACGGAGTTCCTGATCCTGCACGCGCTCGCCCAGCGCCCCGGCGTGGTCAAGAGCCGCGACGCGCTCATGGACTCGGCCTATGACGAGCAGGTCTATGTCGACGACCGCACCATCGACAGCCACATCAAGCGGCTGCGCAAGAAATTCAAGGCGGTCGACGACGATTTCGACATGATCGAGACGCTTTATGGGGTAGGATACCGCTTCCGCGAGGCATGAGCGCCTGAGGAAGGCCCCCGAGGGAGCATATGGCATCGGACGTCAAGAGCGAAGCGGCGGCAGGGCCGGCGGCCCGTTCGGGCGGCCCGCGCCTGCTGTCGCGGCTGTTCGTGCCGATCCGCCGCGTGCTCGGCCACTACGTCTTCTCCAGCCTGACGCGGCGCATCCTGGTGCTCAACCTCGCCGGGCTGTGCATGATGGTGGTGGGCATCCTCTACATCAACCAGTTCCGCGACGGGCTGGTGCAGGCGCGCATCGATAGCCTGCGCACCCAGGGCGAGATCGTCGCCGCCGCCATCGCCGCCTCGGCCACGGTCGAGACCGACGCCATTACCATCGACCCCGAGAAGCTGCTCGAGCTTCAGGCCGGCGAGAGCCTGCCGCCCGACAGCGGCCAGCTCGACAGCCTGCACTTCCCGATCAATCCCGAGCGCGTCGCGCCGGTGCTGCGCAGGCTCCTGTCGCCCACCGACACGCGCGGCCGCATCTTCGACCGCGACGCCTCGCTGCTGCTCGATTCGCGCGCGCTCTACTCGCGCGGCCAGATCCTGCGCTACAATCTGCCGCCGGGCGGCTCGCGATAGACCGGCAGGTCCGAGCGGGCGAAGAGGCCGACGAGGAACTTGTCGGCCCGCCGGAGCAGGCCCGGCTCCTCCTCGGCCACCGGCGGCAGGTTGTAGCGCAGGATCTGGCCGCGCGAATAGAGCGCGCGCGAATCGAGCAGCAGCGAGGCGTCGCGGTCGAAGATGCGGCCGCGCGTGTCGGTGGGCGAGAGCAGCCTGCGCAGCACCGGCGCGACGCGCTCGGGATTGATCGGGAAGTGCAGGCTGTCGAGCTGGCCG
>JACZJD010000038.1 GCA_014860725.1 Aquamicrobium sp. | reverse complement strand
GTGTAGACGCGCGTGCAAACGCCCCGCTTCTGCGGGTTGGCCTGCATGGCCGGAACCTTGTTGCGCTTCACCGGCGCGACGCGCGGCTTGCGGATCAGCTGGTTGACGGTAGGCATCAAACCTTCCTTCTATCTCAAAACCCGTGCCTCAAACCCTGTTCAGGGCCGTTTCGGCGATCTTTCCATACGGCAATTCGGGCACCAAACCGCCTCCGGCGGTCCTGCCCGAACAAAACGCAGAGGAAACGGCAACCCGTCTCGTGCAAGCCGGCAATGTCTAGTCGCTCGTAAAACGAACCCTGTTTGAGGCCAGCTCCAGGGCGCGACGCCCCGAAAGGAAAAGCCTCACATCGGCTCAGACGTCGCGGCTTCTACTCGCAACTCCCGCCATCGTCAACCCCCGGAACGCCGAGAACCGTGCGGGTTTGGCCAAGTTCCGCCTTTGCCGCGGCCCCTCGCAACAATATTGCGCGGCAGACCCCGCAGGCTGCGATTCATGATCGGAGCCGGCCTGTCCCCGCCGCCGGAATCGTGCGAAACAGGGCCGTTGCAGGAGTGAAGCACCGTGAACGACAACGAACTCAGGCCCGTCACCATCATCGTCGGCAGGGTTTGGCGCGACAAGGGTGGCGAATCGCAGGGCGTTCACGTGCTGCTGTCGGCCCCGGACGACGATTCCGCCGTGCGCAAGGCGCTCGAGGCACTGGCGGCGGAAGGCTATGCCGAGGCCGAGCTCGACCAGATCGGCGACATGGACGGCCCGCCGGACGACGAGCCGCATCTTTCGGCCTGGCAGGGCGCGCAGGAAGGCGAGGTCTCGATCGTCACCTTCGACGAGCCGATCTGAGCGCTGCGGAGTTTCGTGCCGGGACATGCCGGCGCACGGGCTGCGGGAGATTCGCCGGTAAAAGGCCGCCTGGTCAGGGGCCACTAACCAGGCGGCTAACGGTATGCGATCCAACGAGGAATCACAACCACGCCGCATCGCCCCCCACATGCGGAACAACGCAGCGACGTATCTGCAATAGTCCTCCGCCGGCCTTTCGCCTACTCCCATTTGGGACATAATGCTTGCCGTCCCCGAAGCCCGCCCCGGCCGGAAGTCCGGGGACGACGGCGACCGTCCCGCTTTCGGGAAACGGCGCCGGCGAACGAAAAGGGCGGCCCGCAAGCCGCCCTTCCCCGTTCTGTCCGCCAGCCGGAGCCTATTGCGGCAGCTGGTCGTCGACGCCCTCGACGTAGAAGTTCAGGCCGAGCAGGAAGCTGTCCTCGGCGACCTCGCCCTCGGCCAGCCACGGCGTGCCGTCCTGCTTGTTGATCGGGCCGGTATAGGGGTTGAACTTGCCGGACTTGATCTTGGCCTCGACCTCCTCGGCCAGCGCCTTCACGTCGTCGGGCATGTTGGTGTAGGGCGCCATCACCACATGGCCCTCCTTCATGCCGCCCCACACGTCGACCTGCTCCCAGGTGCCGTCCATGAGAGCCTGGATGCGCTCGATGTAGTACGGGCCCCAGTCGTCGACGATGGCGGTGAGCTGCGTCTCGGGGCCGAAGGCGATCATGTCGGTCGCCTGACCGAAAGCCTTGATGCCGCGCTCGGCCGCGACCTGCAGCGGCGCCGTGGAATCGGTGTGCTGGGTGATGATGTCGACGCCCTGGTCGATCAGCGCCTTGGCCGCGTCGGCCTCCTTGGCGGCGTCGAACCAGGTGTTGGCCCACACCACCTTGACCTTGAAGTCGGGGTTGACCGACTGCGCGCCGAGCACGAAGGCGTTGATGCCCATCACCACCTCGGGGATCGGGAACGACGCGATATAGCCCGCGACACCCTTCTCCGACATCTTGGCGGCGATCACGCCCTGCACGTAGCGGCCTTCGTGGAACTTGGAATTGTAGGTCGCGACGTTCGGATGCTCGCGCTTGTAGCCGGTGGCGTGCTCGAACTTCACGTCGGGGAAGCGCGCGGCGACCGCGTTGGTGGCGTCCATGAAGCCGAACGACGTGGTGAAGATGATGTCGCAGCCCGACCGCGCGAAGCGCTCGATGGCGCGCTCGGCGTCCGCGCCTTCGGGAACGCTTTCGAGATAGGCGGTCTCGAGCTTGTCGCCGAAGTGCTTCTCTGCGTCGAGCAGGCCCTGATGGTGCTGGTAGGAATAGCCGAAGTCACCGATCGGGCCGACATAGATCCAGCAGGCCTTGGTCTTGTCCTGCGCGAGGGCCGCGCCGGAGATCAGCATTGCCGCCGAGGCGGCAAGGGCAAACAGGGTCTTCTTCATGGGTTCGTCCTCTGTTGGGTTGTCATGGGGTCCTCCCTTGCGGGCGGCCTCCCGTTCCGGGGGCGGCTAGCGGTCGGGCACGAACGGCCTCCCGAGCGAGGCCGGGGTGTTGACCATCGTCAGCCGCCGGTTGCGCGAGATTAGAACGAGAACGACGATGGTCGCCAGATAGGGAAGCGCAGAAAGCAGTTGAGAAGGGATGGGCCAGCCGAGCGCCTGGGCATGGAGCTGGCCGATGGAGACGGCCCCGAACAGATAGGCTCCGGCCAGCACCCGCCACGGCCGCCACGAGGCGAACACCACCAGCGCCAGCGCGATCCAGCCGCGGCCGGCGCTCATGCCCTCGACCCACTGCGGCACGTAGACCAGCGCCAGGAACGCGCCGGCGAGCCCCGCGCACGCGCCGCCGAACATGACGGCCAGATAGCGGATGCGGATGACGCCGATGCCGAGCGCATGCGCCGAGCCGTGATTGTCGCCGACAGAACGCAGCGTCAGCCCCGCCTTGGTATAGAACAGGAAATAGGCGACGCCCGCCGTCAGGATCAGCGAGATGTAGAAGATCGGGTCCTGCCCGAACACCAGCCGGCCGACATAGGGAAGGTCGGAAAGGTAGGGGATGTAGACCGTCCCCATCTTGACGCCCGGCAGGCCGATGAAGCCCTCGCCGATCATGCCGGAAAGGCCGAGGCCGAGCAGCGTCAGCGCCAGGCCGGTCGCGACCTGGTTGGTGACGAGCGTCAGCGTCAGGAAGGCAAAGAGCAGCGAGAACGCCGCTCCCATGGCGATGGCGGCGAACACGCCGAGCCAGGGCGAGCCGGTCGTCTGCGCCACGGCGAAGCCCGTCACCGCGCCCATGATCATCATGCCCTCGACGCCGAGGTTGAGGACGCCGGAGCGCTCGACCACCAGCTCGCCCATCGCCGCGATCAGGAGCGGCGTCGCCGCCGTGGCGATGGTGATGACGACGGCCTCAAACATGGCTTGCCTCCCCGGCCCCGCCGCCTATGGCCTGCGGCCGCACCAGACGGATGCGGTAGTGGATCAGCGTGTCGCAGGCGAGCACGAAGAACAGGATCAGGCCCTGGAAGGCGCGCACCACCTTGTCGGACAGGCCGACGGAAATCTGCGCCGCCTCGCCGCCGAGATAGGTCAGCGCCAGCACCAGCCCGGCGGCGATGATGCCGAGCGGGTTGAGCCGGCCGAGGAAGGCGACGATGATGGCGGCGAAGCCGTAGCCGATCGACAGCTTCTCGTTCAGGTGGCGCACCGCGCCCGAAACCTCGGAAATGCCGGCAAGGCCGGCGAGCGCGCCGGAGACGAGGAAGGCGAACAGCACCATGCGCCCGGACGAGAGGCCGGCGAAGCGCCCTGCCCGCGGGCTCTGCCCCAGCACCTTGACCTGAAAGCCCTTCAGCGTCTTCGACAGCATGAACCAGACGACCAGCGCCGCCACCAGCGCGAAGACGAAGCCCCAGTGCGCCCGCCCCGAGGCCGGCAGCATCTCGGGCAGGATCGCATACTCGTGGAAGCGCACGGTCCCCGGGAAGTTCATGCCGGCCGGGTTGCGCCACGGCCCGCGCACCAGCCAGTCGAGGAAGAGCTGTGCGACATAGACCAGCATCAGGCTGGTCAGGATCTCGTTGGTGTTGAAGCGCACCTTGAGCACGGCGGGGATGGCGGCATACAGCGCGCCGCCGGCCATGCCCATCAGCAGCATCAGCGGCAGCACGAACCAGAACCTCAGCTCCGGGAACAGCACCGGCAGCATCGAGCCGACGATGCCGCCGACGATGAACTGTCCCTCCGCGCCGATGTTCCAGTTGCTCGACAGAAAGCACACCGACAGGCCGACGGCGATCAGGATCAGCGGCGCGGCCTTGATGGCGAGCTCGTGCAGCGACCACATCTCGGTCAGCGGGTCGATGAAATAGTAGTAGAGCGTGGTGGCCGGGTTCTTGCCCAGCGCCGCGAACAGAACCGCGCCGACCGCGATGGTCAGCGCGAAGGCGAGAAAGGGCGACAGCACCGAGAACAGGCGCGACTTGTGCTGGCGCTTGACGAGCTCGATGCGCATCACGCCGCCTCCCCCGCATGGGCGCGGCCCGCCACGTCGGCCCCGCCCATCAGCAGCCCGATCCGCTCGGGCGTCGCCTCCGCGACCGGGATCGGCGCCGACAGGTGCCCGTCATGCATCACCGCGATGGCATCGGAGACCTCGAACAGCTCGTCGAGGTCCTGGCTGATGACGAGGACGGCCGAGCCGGCGCGGGCAAGGTCGATCAGCGCCTGCCGGATGCGGGCGGCAGCGCCTGCGTCCACGCCCCATGTCGGCTGGTTGACCACCAGCACCGAGGGTTTGCGGTCGAGCTCGCGGCCGATGATGAACTTCTGCAGGTTGCCGCCCGACAGCGACGCCGCCTCGGGGTCCTCGGCGCTCTTGCGCACGTCCATCTCCCTGACGATGCGCTGCGACGCCTCGCCGATGGCGCCGGTGCGGATCAGCCCGAGGCGGCCGAGAAAGGCCTTGGCATCGGTGCGGAAGCGCGACAGGAGCAGGTTCTCGGAGAGCTTCATGTTCGGCGCCGCGCCGTGTCCGAGCCGTTCCTCCGGCACGAAGGCCGCGCCGAGCAGCCGCCGTCCCGAAATGTCGAGCCGTCCGGCGGCGATGCCGCGAATGCGGATGACGTCGGCGGTTTCCTGCAACGCCTCGCCGGAGACCGCCTCGAAGAACTCGCCCTGCCCGTTGCCGGCGACGCCGGCCACGCCCAGCACCGCGC
>JACZJD010000290.1 GCA_014860725.1 Aquamicrobium sp. | reverse complement strand
GCCGATCATGCCGAGCCTCCGGGCGCCGACGGCGTGAAGCCGCGGAAGGCGTGCCAGCGCGCGAGCACGCGCGCATAGGCCCGCGAGACAGCGCCGGTCACGCGCTCGACCAGCCACATCGGCAGCTCCATCACCCGGTTGGTGGCGATGAAGAAGGCGGCAATGGCGCACGCGCCGAGCGGGATGACGTAGACCATCGGCGTCAGCGCCGCCACGGTCTCGATCTCGTTGGAGAAGTAGAAGCCGCCCCAGCGGAACACCATGGCGATGGCCATGGTGGTCAGGAGCGGGTGGATGCGCGCCTCGCGGAACGAGCGCGAATCGCCCGCGACCGCAAGCCCGATCAGCGCGAACACCATCGGATAGAGCCAGTCGCTGAAGCGAGTGTGGATTTCGGCCCGGTAGATCTGCGGGTTGTTCTTCTGGACGAAGTCGTTCGGGTCGGGATTGAGGAGATAGCCGAGCGACTGGTCCTTCGGCTTGAGCTGCGGCCGCGCGCCGTTGGCGGTGAACTGCGACAGGTCGAAGGCATAGGAGGTGTAGCGCACGACCGAGACGTTGCCGTTGGTCTTGCGGTGCACGGTGCCGTCGCGCATCACCAGAAGCTGGTTGCCGTCCATCTCGACGGTCGCGCCTTCCCGCGCATAGTAGATCAGCTCGATGCCTTCCTCGCGCGTGTCGGCGACGAAGATGCCGCCGAAGCGGCCGTCCGGCAGGCGCTCGCCGATCTGGATGTAGAGGCCGTCCTCGACCTTCTGGAACGCGCCTTCCTCGATCACGGTGGTGATGAGGTCGGCCCGCGCCTCGGCGAGCAGCGCCCGCATGCGCTGGCGCGACGGCGGGTTGACCACGTTGGTGATGACGAGGCTCAGGATCGACGCGACGACGGCAAGGACGATCATCGGCCGCATCACCGCCATGCGCGGGCTGCCGGCCGCGCTCATGACGATCAGCTCGGAATCGGTGTTCATCGTCGACAGCGTCTGCGCCACGGCGATGCCGACCGCGAACGGGATGACGATGGGAATCACCGAAGGCAGGATCAGCCAGGCGATCTCGAAGAAGGTGGCGGCGGACTGGCCGTTGGAGGTGACGACGTCGATGCGCACCAGAACCTGCGTCGTCCAGACGATCGCCAGCACCCACAGCAGCGTCGCCATGAAGATCCCGACCGTGCGGCGCAATATGTAGCGTTCGATGACTTTCATGCGTCGCTTAGAGCCTGTCCGTTTGCGGCAGGAGCATGGCGAGCGGGACGTGAGCCCCGCTTCGTCCGGCCGCCCGGGCGCATATCGTGCGTTTCAGGTCGCTACCCTTTTCGTCGGGCGGAAGTGTGGGCGACTTTGGCGAATAAACCGCCAACAAACAAGGTTAACGCAGCGTCTCGTTCGCCGGACCGCCGTGGAAACCCTTGCCGCCGCCTTGTACGACGCGAAGCCTGCTGCGGGCTTGCGGCCCGGGCGAAAATGCGCGAAACCCCGGAAAGATGCGCCTTCCCGCCGCACCCGGAATCTCCGGAAGGAGCGGGAGGCAGCGCAGCCCGACGCCGCAGTTCAAGCCCCCCAACCATACCGGAAGAGCCCATGTCCGTTCGCCCCGCCATCGCATTCGCCAGGATCGCCGCACCGAAGAAGGGGACGGCCGTCGTGCTGGTGGCGGAGGGCGGGGGGCTCGCGGCCTCGGCCGCCGCGGTCGATCCGGAGGGCCAGCTCGCGAGGGCGTTCTCCGTCGCCGATTTCACCGGCAAGCTCGCCGCCAGCCTCGACCTCGTCGCCCCGCACGGCGCCGCTTGCGAGCGCGTGCTGGCGCTCGGCGTCGGCAAGCCCGACGCGCTCGACGAGAGGGCGTGGAGCCGGATCGGCGGCGCTGCCTTCGCCGCGGCGAAGAAGGCGCAGGAGGTGTCGATCCTCGTGGACGTCGAGGGGGTGTCTCCCTCGCCCGAGGACGTGGCCGCGCTCGCGCTCGGCGTGCTGCTCAACTCCTACGTCTTCGACAAGTACAAGACGGTGAAGAAGGACAACGGCAAGGCGACCGGCCCCGCCAAGGTGACCGTCCTGTGTGCCAACCCGGCGGCCGCCAAGCGCGCCTTCGCCACCGCGCAGGCCGTGGCCGACGGCGTGCTTCTGGCGCGCGACCTCGTCAACGAGCCGGCGAACGTGCTCGGCACGCTCGAATTCGCCGCCAAGGCCAGGGAGCTCGAGGCGCTCGGCGTCAAGGTCGAGATCCTGACCGAGAAGGAGATGCGCAAGCTCAAGATGGGCGCGCTGCTCGGCGTGGCGCAGGGCTCGATCCGCCCGCCGCGCCTCGTCGTCATGCGCTGGGACGGCGGCAAGCCCAAGGACAAGCCCGTCGCCTTCGTCGGCAAGGGCGTGGTGTTCGACACCGGCGGCGTCTCGATCAAGCCGGCCGGCGGCATGGAGGACATGAAGGGCGACATGGGCGGCGCGGCCGCCGTCACCGGTCTGATGCACGTCCTCGCCGCGCGCAAGGCCAAGGCGAACGTCATCGGCGTCATCGGCCTGGTTGAGAACATGCCAGACGGCAACGCCCAGCGGCCGGGCGACATCGTCACCTCCATGTCCGGCCAGACCATCGAGGTCATCAACACCGACGCCGAGGGCCGCCTCGTGCTCGGCGACGCGCTCTGGTACGTGAACGAGCGCTTTTCGCCGCGCTTCATGGTCAATCTCGCCACGCTGACCGGGGCGATCATCGTCGCGCTCGGCAACGAGCATGCGGGCCTGTTCTCCAACGACGACGAGCTGGCCGACCGGCTGCTGGCCGCCGGCCGCGACACCGGCGAGAAGCTGTGGCGGCTGCCGCTCGGTCCGGAATACGACAAGATGATCGATTCCAAGAACGCCGACATGAAGAACACCGGCGGCCGCTATGCCGGCTCGATCACGGCGGCGCAGTTCCTCCAGCGCTTCGTCAAGGACACGCCCTGGGCGCATCTCGACATCGCCGGCACGGCCATGGGCTCGCCGTCGTCCGAGATCAACCAGTCGTGGGGCTCGGGCTTCGGGGTGCGGCTGCTCGACAGGCTGGTGCGCGACCATTACGAAGGCTGATGCGGAAGGGCTGATGCGGGGACGGCCATGGCCGAGGCGTTGTTCTACCACCTGACCGAATCGACGCTGGAAGAGGCGCTGCCGCCGCTTCTGGAGAAGAGCATCGAGCGCGGCTGGCGCGCCGTGGTGCAGGTGGGCGGCGAGGAGCGGCGCGACGTGCTCGACCAGCACCTGTGGACGTATCGCGAGGATTCCTTCCTCGCCCACGGCACCGAGCACGACCAGCACCCGCAGCACCAGCCGGTGCTGCTCACCTGCGGCGAGGGAAACCCGAACGGCGCGCGCATCCGCTTCCTCGTCGATGGCGCCGCCCCGTCCGACCTCTCTTCCTATGAGCGGGCCGTCTTCATGTTCGACGGCCACGACGAGGCGCAGGTCGCGCAGGCGCGGCAGCACTGGAAGGCGGTGAAGGCCGCCGGCCACAGCGCAACCTACTGGCAGCAGACGCCGGAGCGGCGCTGGGAGAAGAAGGCATGAGGACGCTGCTGCGCTGGTTCCTGCGGCTGGTCTTCCTCGCCGTCCTCGGCCTCGGCATCCTGCTCGGCCTCGTCTATCCGTGGGCGGGCGGCGGCAAGGGTTTCGAGATCGGCCGCTGGCGCGCCTACGACCGCGTATCCGGCTTCCAGCCGGTCGAGATCCTGCTGCCAACCAACCAGACGCAGGTTCTCGTCAAGGCCGAGGTGTCGACGCCGCAGCCTGTCGGGAACACGGACCGGTCGGCGTTCATGACCCTGACGGTCTCCTCGAACGGCCGCACGGAGATCGTGCACTATTTCACGCTCGACGGCGTCGAGCCGCGCATCGTCAGCCCGCAGCTTCCCGGCCGCATCTACCTGCTGGACGTCGCCCCGCTCTACCATCCGGGCGAGGCGCCCTACACCTTCACCTTCGGTCCCGGCGACGTCGAGATCGACGTCGCCACGGTCGATCTCGTGCTGATCGGCGGCACCCGGGACGTCGACGAATCCGTGCCGCCTCTGGGCTACGGCATGATGGGCATCGGCTTCATCGGCCTGCTCATGACCTTCCGCAAGCGCCGCGAGAACCCGAACTCGAAGCCGCCGGAGCACAGGTGGGGCAGGGGCTGAGGAACGGCCGCCCGCAGCCGGTCAAGGCCGGCGATCATCGAGCGAAACGAGCGCGGCCGTCATCCGGGCCGCGCAGCAAGCATCCCGGATGACCAGGTGGCGAAACGGATACCCG
The DNA here is from genome assembly GCA_014860725.1 of Aquamicrobium sp. The sequence goes on along the minus strand of JACZJD010000290.1, from coordinate 3,152 downwards.
GAGAAGGACACCGGGACGGGCTTAGTCCGTTTCTCTCAGAACGCGCCGAAGTCGCCGCCGCGGCCCTTGCCGGAGGCGAAGCGGGCGGCGCCCGCCTGTCCTTCCTTGCGGAACGCTTCCGCGCTCCTCCATTCGTTGGCGAGCGCGGCCTCGGGGCGAGCGACCATTGCCGGATGGCCGAGGCGCGGTCGGCGCGCATGCAGCCCTGCGGGAAGCGGGCGAGGTCGCGCGCAAGCTCCAGCGCGGTCTCCAGCGCCTTGCCCTCGCCGCACAGGCGGTTGGCGAGGCCCCATTCGTGGCATTCCTCCGCCTCGATCTGACGGCCGGTCAGGATCAGGTCCATCGCCCGGCCATGGCCGACGATGCGCGGCAGGCGCACCGTGCCGCAGTCGATCAGCGGCACGCCGAAGCGGCGGCAATAGACGCCCATATAGGCGGTGCGCTCCATCACCCTCATGTCGCACCACAGCGCCAGCTCCATGCCGCCGGCGACCGCCGGGCCGGAAATCGCCGCGATCACCGGCTTCGACAGCGTCAGCCGCGTCGGCCCCATCGGCCCCTTGCGCGGCCGGTCGTCACGGCCGTCGAAGGAAGCGTCGAGATCGTGCTCGGCGAACCATTCCGGGCCGATGGCGCTGGCCGCGTGCTTGAGGTCGAAGCCGGCCGAGAACGCCCCGCCCGCGCCGGTCAGCACCGCGACCTTGGCGCCGTCGTCGCGGTCGAAATCGACGAAGGCGCGGAAAAGCGCCTCCGCGGTCGTGGGGTCGACGGCGTTGCGGGCTTCCCGCCTGTCGATGGTGACGATTGTCGTTTCGCCGTCCCTGTCGATCCGGATCGTCATTCGGCCATCCCCTCCTCGTATTGCGCGGAAAGCTCCAGCCACTTGTCCTCGTGGCGGGCGAGCGCATTGGAAAGGTCCGAGCGCTCCTTGGCAAGCCTCGTCGCGGTCGCGGGCTCCCTTTCGTAGAGCGCCGGGTCGGCAAGCTGGTCCTCGATGGCGTCGATGCGCTTGCGCGTGCGCTCGATCAGCCCTTCGGTGGCCCTGATCTCCTTCGCCACCGGCTCGAGCGCGGCGCGCCGCGCCGCGGCCTCGCGTCTCTTGTCGGCCTTCGAGGCCTTGTCCGCCTCGCGCCTTTCGCGCCGCTCGGAGGCGCCGCCGGTGACGAGCTGGCGATAGTCGGCCATGTCGCCGTCATAGGGCGCGACCGTGCCGTCCTTGACCAGCCACAGCCGGTCGGCGGTGGCCTCGATCAGGTGCCGGTCGTGGCTGATGAGGATGACCGCGCCGGGAAAGTCGTTCAGCGCCATCATCAGCGCCTCGCGGCTGTCGATGTCGAGATGGTTGGTCGGCTCGTCGAGGATGAACAGGTTCGGCCCGTCGAAGGTGGCGAGCCCCATCAGGAGCCGCGCCTTCTCGCCGCCGGACAGGTCCCTGGCCTTGGTCGCCATCTTCTCCGTCGACAGCCCCATGCGGGCGACGCGGGCGCGCACCTTGGCCTCCGGGGCCTCCGGCATCAGCCGGCGCACATGCTCGATGGCGGACTCCTCGGGCCTCAGATCGTCGAGCTGGTGCTGCGCGAACATCGATACCTTCAGGCCCGGGGCCACGGTGATGCCGCCGCTTTCCAGCGACAGCCGGCCGGCGATCAGCTTGGCGAAGGTGGACTTGCCGTTGCCGTTGGCGCCCAGAAGCGCGATGCGGTCGTCCTCGTCGATCCGGAGCGTCAGCCCCCTGAGAACCGGCTTGCCCGGCTGGTAGCCGACCGCGCCCGCCTGCATGGTGATGATCGGGGAGGCGACCGTCTTCGCCGGCTCGGGGAAGGAGAACGGCCGCACGCCGTCCTCGATGACGGCGGCGATCGGCTTCAGCTTCTCCAGCGCCTTCAGGCGCGACTGCGCCTGCCTCGCCTTCGACGCCTTGGCACGGAAGCGTTCGACGAAGCTCTCCATGTGCTTCCTCTGCGCTTCCTGCTTCACGCGCGCCTTTTCCTGATGCTCGAGCTGCTCGCTACGCTGGCGCTCGAACTGGTCGTAGCCGCCGCGCCAGAAGGTCAGCTTCATCTGGTCGAGATGGACGATGGAGCTGACGGCGCGGTTGAGAAGGTCGCGGTCGTGGCTGATGAGCAGCACCGTGTGCGGATAGCGCGCGACGTAGCTTTCGAGCCACAGCGTGCCTTCGAGGTCGAGATAGTTGGTCGGCTCGTCGAGAAGCAGCAGGTCGGGCTGCGCAAACAGCACCGAGGCCAGCGCGACGCGCATGCGCCAGCCGCCGGAGAAGGACGAGGCCGGCCGCTTCTGCGCCTCCGTGTCGAAGCCGAGGCCGGCGAGGATGGTCGCGGCCCGCGCTTCCGCCGAATGGGCGTCGATGTCGGCGAGCCGCATCTGGATCTCGGCGATGCGGTGCGGGTCCGTCGCGGTCTCGGCCTCCGACATCAGCGCAAGCCGCTCGGCGTCGGCCTTGAGCACGATCTCGATCAGCGGCTCCTCGGTGCCGGGCGCTTCCTGCGCCACCTGGCCGATGCGCGTGCCCTTGGGCAGGCTGATCGAGCCGGTCTCGGTCGCGAGCTCGCCGGTGATGGCCTTGAACAGCGTCGTCTTGCCGGTGCCGTTGCGCCCGACGAGGCCGGCCTTCGACCCCGCAGGCAGGGTCAGCGAGGCATGGTCGAGGAGGAGGCGGCCGGCGATGCGCAGCGATATGTCGTCGATGATGAGCATGGCCGCGCTCTATGGACTGAAGGGCGCGGCGAGCGCAAGCGGAAAGGGCGGCCCAAGGGCAGGGCCGCCCCGAAGCCGTCAGCGGGAAGCCTGCTGCACCACGCGGCACAGCGAGACGAGATCGCGGTCGTAGGCGTATGCGTTGGCCATGATCTCGATGCAGCGCCGGCGCATCTGGGCGATCTGCGCGCCGCTCATCCCGTTGAGCGCGGCAGGGGAGATCGGGTTCGCCCCGCCATTGCCGTTGCCGTTGCCGCCGGAGCCGTTGCCGGTCCCGCCGCCGATGCCGATGCCGATGCCGGCACCCGCGCCGATGCTGCCGACGCCGAGCCCGAGGCCCGCATTGACGCCGTCGTCGCCGATACCGAGCCCGAGACCGGCACCGACGCTGCTGCCGACGCCGAGGCCGGCTCCGGCGGCAACGGCAACGGCAATGG
>JACZJD010000289.1 GCA_014860725.1 Aquamicrobium sp. | reverse complement strand
CCAAGCCGCCGCAGGCGCTGAAGATCGCCCGCGACCTGATGCTGGGCGACCGCGCCGCCCTCGTCGAGCGCATCCGGGAGGAAGGACGCCAGTTCGCCGCGCGGCTGAAGTCCGACGAGGCGCGCAACGCCTTCGTCGCCTTCATGAACCGCAAGAAGGGGTGAGGAGCGGTCCGCGTCGGGCTTGGGTCGTCAGACCAGCCCGTGATCCCTCATCGCCTGCGCCTCGTCCGGGGTTATCCATGCGAAGATCGCCGGCCGGTCGCCCGCGAAGTTGACGAGATAGATGTTGCGGAAGGCGATGGTCCCCTTCGCGCCGTCGCGCGGGCGCACATAGTCGAATTCCCAGTCGGCCCGGACCATGGCGTTGAACCCGTCCAGCTCCTCCACCTCGAGATTGACGATCTCGAAGCGCGTGCCGCCGGTGGCGCGATAGGTCTCGAAGCCCTTGCGCATGATGGCGGGAAAGGACCCGTCCTTCGCCCCGCCCATCACCCCCGCCGGGTTCGCGCCGACGAAATGGCCGGCGAAGGCGTCGGCCAGGGCGTCGATGTCCGCCCGCTCGGGGTCGTGCAGCGCCTCGTTGCTGCGCCTGCTGTAGTCCTGAAACAGCGCCCGCGCCTTCGCTTCCATCCCGTTCATTGCCGCCTCACGGATAAAGCCGCGTCTTCCTCCAGCCGTCGCCGTCCGCCTGGAACACCACCCGGTCGTGGAGACGGAACTGGCGGTCGTGCCAGAACTCGATGGAGACCGGCTTGATCCGGAAGCCCGACCAGTAGGGCGGACGGGGGATGTCGCCGATGGCGTAGCGGGCCGTGTATTCGGCGACCGCCTTCTCCAGCGCGAAGCGGCTTTCAAGCGGGCGCGACTGCTTCGAGGCCCAGGCGCCGATGCGGCTGCCGCGCGGGCGCGAGGAAAAATAGGCGTCGGCCTCCGCGTCGCTCACCGTCTCGACCGGGCCGCGCACGCGCACCTGCCGGCGCAGGCTCTTCCAGTGGAAGCACATAGCCGCCTTTCTCGCGGCGAGGAGCTCGCGGCCCTTGGTGCTCTCGTAGTTGGTGTAGAAGACGAAGCCGTGCGCGTCGAAGTCCTTGAGCAGCACCATGCGCACATTGGGCAGGCCGTCGCCGTCGACCGTGGCGAGCGCGACGGCGTCGGGATCGTTCGGCTCGGCCGCCCTTGCGTCCTCCAGCCAGCGCGCGAAAAGGGCGTAAGGCTCCGCGCTTTCGGTGAAATCACCATCCGTTAACCCTGTATCCGTCATCATGGCATCCTTGCATGCTCTGGTATCGACGGGGAGATTGCCGATTGGCGCGTCGGGCGCAAGCTTTCGCCGGGTGGGGCAGACGGGTTTTCGTATGGCTCAGCCTTGCAGCCGCCCTGCCGCTCGCCGGCTGCGGCACCAAGGGGTTCTCGATCGAGGACGCCATCCCCGACCGTTCGATCCTGACGAATGCGATCTCGCGCAAGCCCTCGCCGCCCGCCGACCCGGTCGTCACCTCCGACGAGGTGACCATCCGCAACGCCGTCACCTCGGCCGCCGTCGATGAGGTCGCCGACAACGGGCTCGGCTGGGCCAATGCCGGCACCGGCTCGCGCGGGACGATCCGCGAAATCCGCGAGCGACAGGAGGAGGGCCGGCTGTGCCGCCGCTTCACCGCCTCGCGCGAAAGCTTCGAGGGCGTGCATCTCTATCGCGGCGAGACCTGCCTCGGCCCGACGAAAATCTGGATGATGACCGCATTCGACCGCGTCGAATAGCCGGGCGATACTGGAATTTCTTCCTACGCGGACGCATATTAGCGGCAACCGACGAATCCTTTTCCGGCAGGCAGGACAGATGCGCGATCCCTATGACGTTTTGGGCGTTGCGAAGAACGCTTCGGCGAAGGACATCAAGTCCGCGTTCCGCAAGCTCGCGAAGAAGTACCACCCGGACCAGAATCCGGACGATCCCAAGGCCAAGGACCGTTTTGCCGAGGTCAACCAGGCCTATGAGGTCGTCGGCGACGACGAGAAGCGCAAGCAGTTCGACCGCGGCGAGATCGACGCGTCCGGCAAGCCGCGCTTCACCGGCTTCGAGGGCGGTCCGGGCGGCGGCGATCCCTTCGCCGCATTCCGGCGCGCCCAGGGCGGCGGGGCCGGCCCGGGCGGCGTGCATTTCGAGTTCCGTACGTCAGGGCCTGGAGGAGGTCCGGGCGGCGACTCTTTCGATGCCGGCGACATCTTCAGCGAGCTGTTCGGCCAGTCG
>JACZJD010000288.1 GCA_014860725.1 Aquamicrobium sp. | reverse complement strand
GCTTCACACCGAGGTCGAGTGCATCGTGCTGTCGGAGGGCAACGGCGAGGCGCGCCGCATCACGCTGTGGAACGAGAGCGAGCGCGACCGCTACGTCGAGGTGACGTCCTTCGCCGAGGTGGCGCTCGCCTTCGACGCGGCGGACCAGTCGCATCCCGCCTTCTCGAAGATGTTCGTGAAGACCGAGATCGACGGCGGCGGCGCGATGCTCTTCGCCGAGCGGCGGCGGCGCGCCGACGGCGAGCCGGCCATCGCGCTCGCCCATTTCGTCACCTCCGGCACGGGCGTGGCGCGCGAGATCGAGGCCGAGACCGACAGGCGCGCCTTCATCGGCCGCGGCCGCTCGCTCGCCGACGCCGCTGCCTTCGACAGGCATGCGCGGCTGTCCGGCGCGGCCGGCTTCACCCTCGATCCGGTGATGGCGCTGCGCGCCAAGGTGCGCGTGCCGGCGCGCAAGAAGGTGTCGCTGACCTTCTGGACCGTGGTCGCCGCCAACCGCGCCGACGTCGAGGTCGAGGCCCGCCGCTTCACCCAGCCCGAGAGCTACCAGCGACAGGCCATGCTTGCCTGGACGCGCTCGCAGGTGCAGACGCGCCACGTCGGCTTGAGCCTTGCCGAGGCGGCCGGCGTGCAGAAGCTCGCGCGGCATCTGATCTTCCCCGATCCGGCGCTGCGCGCGCCGGACGAGACCATCGCCGCCGGTCTCGGCCGCCAGTCGGCGCTGTGGCCGACCTCGATCTCGGGCGATTTCCCGATCTTCGCCGTGCGCATCGGCGACGTCGCCGACCTCGAGATCGTGGCCTCGGCGCTCAGGATGCAGGAATATCTGCGCGCCCGCGGGCTGGTCTTCGACCTCGTCGTCGTCAACGAGCAGGCCGCCTCCTACGTGCAGGACCTGCAGCAGGCCATCGAGCGGCTGTGCGAGAACGCGCGCATGCACGGGCGCGAGCTCGGGCCCCGCCAGCACATCTTCGCCGTGCGCCGCGACCTGATGGACGACACGACCTACCGCACGCTGATCGCGGCGGCGCGGATCGTCCTTCACACCCGCAACGGTCCGATCCTCGACCAGATCGAGCGCGCCGAGGCGACCGCGACCACGCGCGACGCAACCCTTCTGCCGGTTCCGACGGAGCCGGGCGACCATCGCCACCACCGGCAGCCGGACGGCAGCGGCCTTCTCTTCTGGAACGGCTTCGGCGGCTTCAGCGAGGACGGCAGCGAATATGTCGTGCGGCTTTCGGGCGACCGGGTGACGCCGCAGCCGTGGATCAACGTCATCGCCAATGCCGAGTTCGGCTTCCACACCTCGTCGGAAGGCGCCTCCTTCACCTGGAGCCGCAACAGCCGCGACTACCAGCTCACGCCGTGGTCGAACGACCCGGTCGTCAACCGGCCGGGCGAAGGCATCTATCTGCACGACCTCGACACGGGCGAGGCGTTCTCGCCGCTGGCCGCCATGCTGCGCGACCCGGCGGCGCGCTACGAGGCGCGGCACGGGCGCGGCGTGTCCTCCTTCACGGCGAGGCGCGGCGTGCTGACCGCGACGCTGACGCAGACCGTCGATCCGGCCGACCCGGTGAAGGTGGAAGAGCTCCGGATCGAGAACCGCGGCGAACGGACGCTGCGGCTGCGCGCCTACGCCTATGCCGAATGGGTGCTCGGCAACAGCCGCAGCCGCACCGTCGCCACCATCGTGCCGGGGCGCGACGAGGCGAGCGGGGCGCTCCTCGCCTCCAACCCCTACCATCTCGATTTCGGCGACCGCACCGCCTTCCTCGCCTGCGACGGGGCGAAGCAGGGCTTCACCTGCGACCGGGCCGAGTTCCTCGGGGCCGGCGGCTCCACCGCCATGCCGGCGGCCGCCCTCAAGGGTGCACCGCTCTCCGGCCGGCTGGAAGCCGGGCGCGACCCGTGCGCCGCCCTTTCCTGCGATGTCGAGATCGCGCCGGGCGGCACGGCCGTGCTGCATGTCGTGCTCGGCGACGCGGCCTCGCCGCAGGAGGCGGCGATGCTGGCGCGCAAGCATCTCGCGGCCGACTTCCCCGCCCGGCTCGCGGCCAATCGCGCGGCATGGGAGGAATTTTCCGGCGCGCTTCAGGTCGCCACGCCGGACCCGGCCTTCGACGCCATGGTCAATGTCTGGCTGCCCTATCAGGCGCTCGCCTGCCGCATCCGCGCCCGCGCCGCCTTCTATCAGGCGAGCGGCGCCTTCGGCTTCCGCGACCAGCTGCAGGACACGCTGGCGCTGATCGGCCACGACGCCTCGCTCGCCCGCGCCCAGATCCTCAACGCCGCCGGCCGCCAGTTCCCGGAAGGCGACGTGCAGCACTGGTGGCTGCCGAGGAGCGGCGCCGGCGTGCGCACCATGATCTCGGACGACGTGGTCTGGCTCGGCTATGCCGCGCACCACTACGTGAAGACCACCGGCGACCGCTCGATCCTCGACGAGGAGGTGCATTTCATCCACGGAGAAGCGCTGAAGGAGGGCGAGCACGACGCCTTCTTCACGCCGGAGACGGCGCACGAGGCGGCCAGCCTCTACGAGCACTGCGCCCGCGCGCTCGACCTCGCCGTCCGCCGCACCGGCGACAACGGCCTGCCGCTCATCCTCGGCGGCGACTGGAACGACGGCATGAACCGCGTCGGCGAGAAGGGCCACGGCACCAGCGTCTGGCTCGGCTGGTTCCTCGCCAGGACGCTGCGCGACTTCGCCGCCATCGCCGCGGAGCGCGGCGACGAGACGCGGGCGTCCGCATGGCGCGCCCATGCCGGGCGGCTGAAGGAAGCGCTCGAGACCGCAGGATGGGACGGGGAATGGTATCGGCGCGGCACCTATGACGACGGCACGCCGCTCGGCTCCGCCCAGTCGGACGAGTGCCGCATCGATTCCATCGCCCAGTCGTGGGCGGTGCTCTCCGGCGTCGGCGACCCCGCGCGTGCCGATGCCGCGGTCACGAAGGCCGTCGAGATGCTGGTCGACGAGGAGGCGGGCATCGTGCGCCTGTTCACGCCGCCCTTCGAGCACGGCATAAAGGAGCCGGGCTACATCAAGAGCTACCCGCCCGGCGTGCGCGAGAACGGCGGCCAGTATACCCATGCCGCGACATGGCTGATCGCCGCGCTCGCCGAGCTCGGGCGCGCCGACGACGCCTGGCGGCTGTTCTCGCTCGTCAACCCGGCGAGCCACGCGCTCTCCGAGGAGGAGGCGCTGCGCTACCGCGTCGAGCCTTATGTCGTGGCGGCCGACGTCTACGGCGCCGAGGAGAAGGCCGGGCGCGGCGGCTGGACATGGTACACCGGCTCGGCCGGCTGGCTCTATCGCGTCGCCGTGGAGTCGATCCTCGGCATCGTGCGCGAAGGCGGCAGCCTCAGGCTGAAGCCGGCGCTCCCCTCGGCCTGGAACGGCTTCTCGGCACGGCTGCGCATCGGCGCGGCCGCCTACCGCGTCGAGGTGCGGCGCGGCCGGGCGGAAGGCATCACGGTGGACGGAAAGCCCGGCAAAAGCGGCCGGGTGCAGCTGCACAAAGACGGCGACCACGAGATCGTCGTAACCGTCCGCTGACATAGCGCCCAGGCGCGGCAGCGATGGCGGGACACACCCTGTCCCGCCCCGCCGCATTTGCGCCATGCTCTCGCCGTTTTTTCTTTTATTTCAGCCTGTTACATGATCACGAATGGTAACGGGCTGTCGCCTTTCTTGTTGCTTTCCGGGCAACCCAACAGCGCTTTCCTCATTGATGGCGGAGGCCTGCGCACATAACGTCCTGCGTTGTGCGATGCAGCAGGCACAATGAGGAAGCCGGTTGTCACTGTTTCAGATCTACTGGAGAGCGTTGGGGTACCTCGCGGCCGAAAGGCAGCGCGTGGTCGTCATCTGCGCCGCGAACGTCGCGCTTGCCGTGGCGATGATCGCGGAGCCGATCCTGTTCGGCCGCATCATCGAATCCATCGCCGAGGAGAAGGGCGTGGCCGCCGAGGTCGCCGCCTGGGCGGGCCTCGGAGCCTTCAACATCGTCGCCTTCGTGCTCGTGGCGCGCGGCGCCGACCGGCTGGCGCACCGCCGCCGGGCCGAGGTCCTGACTGAGTCCTTCGAGAAGGTCGTGGCCATGCCGCTCGCCTGGCACCACCGCCACGGCACCTCGCAATCCCTCCACACGCTGCTCAGAGCCATGGAGACGCTGTTCTCGCTGTGGCTCGAATTCATGCGCCAGCACCTGTCGACGGCGGTCGCGCTGATGCTGCTCGCGCCGACGGCGCTGACGCTCGACTGGCGCATGGCGGCGGTGCTGCTCGCGCTCGGCGCGTCCTATGTCGCCATCAGCCGCGCGGTGATGGCGCGGACCAAGGACGGGCAGGCGCAGGTCGAGCGGCACTATCACCGTGTCTTCGCCCATGTCAGCGATTCGATCTCCAACGTCTCCGTGCTGCAGAGCTACGGCAGGCTGGCGCGCGAGGCGGAATCGCTGCGCCGCTACACGGCCGACCTGATCGACGCGCAGTTCCCGGTGCTCAACTGGTGGGCGCTGGCGAGCGCGCTGCACCGGCTTTCCGCCACCATCTCGATGATGGTGGTGCTGGCGATCGGCGCGGTGCTGGTCGAGCGCGGGCACCTGCGCATCGGCGACATCGTCGCCTTCGCCGGCTTCGCCACGCTCCTGATCGGCCGCCTCGACCAGCTCACCGGCTTCGTCAACCAGGTGTTCGAGGCCCGCGCCAAGCTCGAGCCGTTCTATGCGCTCGAGGACGCGACCGTCGAGCGCGCCGAACGGCCGGGGGCGCGGCCCGTCGGCCGGCTGCGCGGCGAGGTGGCGTTCGAGAACGTCTCCTTCCGCTTCCCGGATTCGGGCGCCGGCGTCAGCGACGTCTCCTTCCGGGTCGAGGCCGGCCAGACCGTCGCCATCGTCGGCCCGACGGGCGCGGGCGAGACCACCCTCGTCAACCTGCTCCAGCGCGTGTTCGACCCCGACAGCGGCACCATCCGCATCGACGGCATCGACACCACGACCATCACCCGCACGTCGCTCCGGGCGCAGATCGCCACGGTGTTCCAGGATTCGGGACTCCTCAACCGCACGATCGAGGAGAACATCCGCCTCGGCCGCGAGGACGCCAGCTACGACGAGGTGCACGAGGCGGCGCAGGCCGCAGCGGCGCAGGACTTCATCCTGTCGAAGAGCCAGGGCTACGACACCGTCGCCGGCGAGCGCGGCGGCCAGCTTTCGGGCGGCGAGCGCCAGCGCATCGCCATTGCCCGCGCCGTGCTCAAGGACGCGCCCATCCTCGTCCTCGACGAGGCGACAAGCGCACTCGACGTCGAGACGGAGGCCAAGGTGAAGGAGGCGATCGACCGCCTGCGCGCCGGCCGCACCACCTTCGTCATCGCCCACCGGCTCTCGACCGTGTGCGACGCCGACCTGGTGATCTTCATGGACAAGGGCCGCATCGTCGAGATGGGCGGCTACCACGAGCTGGCGCAGCGCGATCAGGGCCGCTTCGCCGCGCTGCTGCGGGCCGGCGGCCTGCTCGCCGGCGCGGACCGGCTGCACAGCGTGCCCATGGATATCGTGGAGGAACGGCCGACCGAGGCGGCCTGAAAAGGACACGGCCGGCCCGCGAGGGACCGGCCGTGAGGAACGATCCCGTCCCCTATCCGGCTTCGTCGGCCGATGCGGCGTTGAGGAGGCCGTAGCGCTCCTCGCCGATCTTCTCGAGAAGATCGAGCTGCGTTTCGAGGAAGTCGATGTGACCTTCCTCGTCCTTCAGCAACTCGTCGAACAGAGCCATGGTGACATAGTCCCCCAGCTCGTCGCACAGCTCGCGCGACTTCTTGTAGGAGGTGCGGGCGTCGTATTCGCCGGCGAGGTCGGCCTCCAGCACTTCCTTGACGTTCTGGCCGATCCGCAGCGGCCCCACCTTCTGGAGGTTGGGGTGGCCTTCAAGGAAGATGATACGCTCGACGAGCTTGTCGGCGTGGTGCATTTCCTCGATGGATTCGGCGCGTTCCTTCCTGGCGAGCTTCGCGTATCCCCAGTCGTCGAGCAGGCGATAGTGCAACCAGTACTGGTTGACCGCCCCCAGCTCGAGGAACAAGGCTTCGTTAAGCCGCTC
>JACZJD010000287.1 GCA_014860725.1 Aquamicrobium sp. | reverse complement strand
GGATCACGCAATGCTGACAGATCATGGCGGGATGATTGTATCGTTTTGAACAATCCTGAGCTATCGTGGCCGTCGTCACGAGCAGGAGCCGCCTCCATGTCCGAACTCGCCGGCCGAGCGGCCTCTGCCGCGCCGGGATCGACGCGCTTCGCCGCCTTCGCGCTCCTCTTCGGCAATTTCTTCATCGGCCTCTCGATCCTGGCGCCCGCCGGCATGGTCCGCGACCTTGCCGCCGGCCTTGGCGTGCCGGTCACGCGCGCCGCGCTGCTGATCACCGCCGGCGCCGTGGTCCTGTGCATCGGTTCGCCGCTGGTCGCTTGGGCGACCAACGGGCTTGATCGCCGCCGCCTGCTCGCCGCAAGCCTCGCCATGCTTGCCGTCGGCCATGCCGGCTCGGCAGTGGCGCCGGACCTCAACGCGCTCCTGGTATTGCGGCTGGTCTCGATGGCCGCGGCGGCGATCTTCACGCCGCAGGCGGCGAGCACGATTGCCAAGATGGTGCCCGAAAAGGAGCGGCCCGGCGCCATTTCCTTCGTCTTCCTCGGCTGGTCGCTGTCGGTCGCCGCCGGCCTGCCGCTTGTCGCCTGGGGCGCCGGGCAGTTCGGCTGGCGCTCCATCCATGTCGCGCTCGGCCTGGGCGCCGCGGCCGCGGCGCTCCTCGTCTGGCTGCCCGTACCCGCCGGCTTGCGCGCGCCTTCCATGTCGCTGTCGAGCTGGGGCACGCTCTTCTCCAACCGCCTCGTCGTCCTGCTGATTGCCGCGACGGCCATCAGCGCGGCCGGGCAGTTCGTCGTCTTCACCTTTCTCGGACCGCTGCTCGCCAGCCTCGCTGACGCATCCGCCAACCAGATCGCCGTCATGTTTGCCGTCTTCGGCGTCTCAGGTTTCCTCGGCAATCTCGGTGCGACCCGGCTGGTCGGTCGCCTCGGCGTCTACCGCACCTCGCTTCTGTGCTTTGTCCTGATGGTGGTCGGTGCGCTCGGCTTCGCCGCGGGCGCCGGGGTGTTTGCAGTGATGGTCGTCGGCGGCGCGTTGTGGGGTCTGGGCTTCGCCTCGTCGAACTCCATGCAGCAGGCGCGGCTCGCCGCCGCGGTGCCGCCGCTCGCCGGCGCGGCGATCGCGCTGAACAGTTCGGCGATCTATGTCGGCCAGGCCGCCGGCTCGGCGATGGGTGGCGTGCTTTTCGATGCCGGCCGGCTCGTCGCGATGGGCTTCGTCGCGGCGGCGTTCATCCTGGTCGCGACCGCGGTCGTCCACGCGACGCGCCCGCGCCGAACCTTCGTCACCGCGGAGCCGGCGCCTCCGCCGGGCCTCCGCAAGCGGCGAGAAACAGCGCCGTGATCGCCTCGACGTCGTGTCCCGTCGTCCAGCCGCGCACCGGTCCCAGCGCGAAGCGGGAAACCAGATAGCCGAGGTTGAGGCTGAAGAAGGCGCCGGCCAGTGCCTCCGGCGTTTGCGCCGTGCCGATCGCGCCTGCCTCCTGCATGCGTCGCAGATGGCCGACCAGCGGGGCAAACACGCTCGACAGCCAGAGTTCGGCGAAGCGCTCGCGGAAGGTCGCGTCGCGCAGTAATTCGCCGAGCAGCACCCGGTAATTATCCGGGGAGCGCTCCGCCGTGGCGATCCGCTCGGCGAGGAACGCCCGGTGCCATTCGGCGAAATCGGCCCGCGTGAACGGTTGCGGATCGTAGACCCGGGCGAAGGCGTCCTGGCGCATCAGGTCGAGCGCCACCTCGGCAATGACGCTCTGCACCAGGCCGGCCTTGCTGCCGAAATGCTTGAATAGCGTGCGTTCGGTGGTGCCCGCCGCGGCGGCGATCTCGCGCGTCGTCGCGGCCTCCGCGCCCCGCTCGGCGAACAGCGCTACCGCGGCGCGTAGGATCGCCGCGCGGATCGCCGGGGAGGGCTTGCGGCCAGGCTTCGCACGTTCGCCGTTGCTCGCGTCGTTCATGGAATGTCCAAAATGTATCGCATCGACTTCACATATCATAGGTGTGGGTGTACAGGAGATATATGTAAAGCAGACACTATATTAATAGACGGGAGATTCCTATGTCCGCCCTTGCCTCCACCCGGCCGCTCACCGACGAGTCGCATCCCCTGCCGTCGCGTTACGCCGGCCTGCCCCGCCCGCTCGATCTGCCGTTTCCGCTGAAGCCGGTCACGTCCGCCGATACCGGTGTGGAGACGCTGCCCGACGGGCGCATGAAGTACTGGATCCGCCACGACATCGTGCGCGGCGTGACGCCGGCGATGCTCTCCTGGTGGTTCCGCAACCTGGAGGGAACGATCGAGTTCGGCGGGCGGCACTACAATCGCTACCGGTTCTGGCATCCGCAGGACCACGTGCACGCGAGCTATGCGCGGCGTCTTCCGGACGGCTCGATCGGCCCCGGCGCGGCAATCCGCCTGATCGAGGTGCTCGGCCGCAATGAGAAGTTCGTCGTCGATACGATCACGCACATCGAGCGCCTCGACGAGGGCGGCTACGTCCACAACCCGGAAATCGGCGGCCGCACCGGCCTGGCGCGCATGGAGTATACGTTCGAACCCGTGGCGGACGGCACGCTCTACGAGAACAGCCTGATCATCGGGACGTCGCGCCCGGTCCTGCGCCTCGCCAATCCTCTGCTCGCCCGGCTGGCCTTCGACGACGCCCACGGCCGCGCCTGGCTGCGCCACAATATCGAGGAGGTCGGCATGTTCGAAAACTTCCTGCCGGCGCTCTATCGTCAGCAGACTGGTCGTCGGTCGTGAGGCCGGTAACCGCTTCGGTCCGGCCGCCGCGGTGCGTTCAGCCGGAATTGGTCCCGGCGCCGTCCGCCGGGCCGGCGAGCAGAACGAGCGCCGCGTCGGCCGCC
>JACZJD010000286.1 GCA_014860725.1 Aquamicrobium sp. | reverse complement strand
GTGCTCGTCACCGGCGGCTCGCGCGGCATCGCCGCGGCGAGGCGGGCGGCTGGCGCGTCGCCGTCAACTATGTCGCCAATGCCGAGGCGGCCGAACGCCTCGTCGCCGAGATCGCGGCTGCCGGCGGCGATGCCTTCGCCGTCAGGGGCGACGTCGGCGAGGAGCAGGATGTGGTCGCCATGTTCGCGGCCGTCGATGCCCGCTTCGGCCGGCTCGACGCGCTCGTCAACAATGCCGGCATCGTCACCCCGAAATCGTGCGTCGATGGCATGGATGCGGAGCGCATCCTGCGCGTGATGCGCGTCAACGTCGTCGGCTCGCTCCTGTGCGCCCGCGAGGCGATCAGGCGCATGTCGACGCGGCACGGCGGCAGGGGCGGCGCCATCGTCAACCTGTCCTCCGTCGCCGCGACGCTCGGCGCGCCCGGCGAATATGTCGATTATGCCGCATCGAAGGGCGCCATCGACGCCTTTACCATCGGTCTCGCCCGCGAGGTCGCCGCCGAGGGAATCCGCGTCAACGCCGTGCGTCCCGGCATCGTCGACACGGACATCCACGCCTCCGGCGGCCAGCCCGACCGCGTGGCGGCGCTGCGCGGCACCGTGCCGATGCAAAGGGAGGGAAAGGCCGACGAGATCGCCCGCGCGATCCTGTGGCTTCTGTCGGACGACGCATCCTACTCGACGGGTGCGATACTGAACGCAAGCGGCGGCCGCTGAGCCCCGCGCACGAGAGGAAGGGATTTGCCATGAGCTATGACGTCGTCGTGATCGGAGCCGGACCGGGCGGTTATGTCTGCGCCATCAAGGCGGCGCAGCTCGGGTTGAAGACGGCGCTGGTGGAGAAGCGCGACACCTATGGCGGCACCTGCGTCAATGTCGGCTGCATCCCCTCCAAGGCGCTGCTGCACGCGACCGAGATGCTGCTCGAGGCCGAGCATTCCTTCGACGCGCTCGGCATCGAGATCGCGAAGCCGAAGGTGAACCTGAAGAAGCTGATGGCCCACAAGCTCAACACCGTCGAGCAGAACACCAAGGGCCTCGTCTTCCTGATGAAGAAGAACAAGATCGACACCTTCCAGGGCACCGGCCGCGTGCTCGGCCAGGGCAAGGTCTCCGTCACCGGCGACGACGGCGCGGTGCAGGAGATCGAGTCGCGGAACATCGTCATCGCCACCGGCTCGGACGTGGCCGGCATTCCCGGCGTCGATGTCGCGTTCGACGAGAAGGTCATCGTCTCCTCGACCGGCGCGCTGGAGTTCGCCAAGGTGCCGGGCCACCTCGTCGTGGTCGGCGGCGGCGTCATCGGGCTCGAGCTGGGCTCGGTCTGGGCGCGGCTCGGCGCCAGGGTCACGGTGGTCGAATATCTCGACACCATCCTCGGCGGCATGGACGGCGAGGTCGCGAAGCAGTTCCAGCGCATGCTGGCCAAGCAGGGCATGGAGTTCAGGCTCGGCGCCAAGGTCACGGGCGTGGCCAAGGCCGGCAAGGGCGCGACAGTGACCTTCGAGCCGGTGAAAGGCGGCGCGGCCGAGACCATCGAGGCGGATGCGGTTCTGGTCGCCACCGGCCGCAAGCCCTTCACCGAGGGTCTGGGGCTGGACAAGGCCGGCGTGGTGCTCGACGAGCGCGGCCGCGTGCGGATCGACGGCCGTTTCCAGACCTCCATCCCCGGCATCTACGCCATCGGCGACGTGGTCGCCGGCCCGATGCTCGCCCACAAGGCCGAGGAGGAAGGCGTGGCCGTGGCCGAGATCATCGCCGGCAAGGCCGGCCACGTGAACTACGACGTGATTCCGGGCGTGGTCTACACCAGCCCCGAGGTCGCCTCGGTCGGCAAGACCGAGGAGGAGCTGAAGAAGGCGGGCGTCGCCTACAATGCGGGCAAGTTCCCCTTCAGCGCCAACGGACGGGCGCGCGCCATGCTCCAGACCGAGGGCTTCGTCAAGGTTCTGGCCGACAAGACCACCGACCGGGTTCTCGGCGTCCACATCGTCGGCTTCGGCGCCGGCGAGATGATCCACGAGGCGGCCGTTCTGATGGAGTTCGGCGGTTCCTCCGAGGACCTGGCCCGCACCTGCCACGCCCACCCGACCATGTCGGAAGCGGTCAAGGAGGCCGCCCTCGCAGCCTTCTCCAAGCCGATCCACATGTGACGCCTTTTTTCTGCGCCTACAGGAGAAGGGCAGGCCGGTGGCCTGCCCTTTTTCTTGATTCTACCGGCCGCTTACTGGTTGCCGGGGGCCGGCATCGTATCGGTCGGCGCCGTGTCCGTCGGCGCGGGCTGCGTCGGCGTCGCCTCCGGAGCCGGGGCCGGCGCGGTTTCCTCGGTCTGGTCGGGGATCACCGCCGTGGTGCCCGGGTCCGTCGTGGTGCCGGAGCTGAACGCGATCACCGCGATGACCAGCAGCACCGCGATCACGCCGGCGGCGATCAAGCCGCCGCGGCCGGAGCCGGCGGGATGGACGTGGCGGTCGGAAAGGGCGGGATCGAGCGCCGGGTCGCTCAGGGTCGGGTCGGTATGGGGAGGCCGCATGTGCGGCCGATCCTCATAGGCCGGATCGACGGGACGGGGATCGGGATTCCTCGGATCTGTCATGGTCGCTCTCCAAGTGGCTATGAAACTTGCACAGACAACGTCACGGGCCGCGGCAAGGTTCCGCGCCGCACGATCGGGGCTGTTTCCGGCGCGCGCCTGTGCTAGACAGTCTCGACACGTAACGCCTGGATTTCCTCCGATAATCCAAGCGGAAACAATAGCTTGACCTGAAATAGAGCGAGCCGGGCCGCACATCCATGGCGCAGAAGAAGGCACATGAGGTCGATGGCTGGCTGCGGCGCCCCGACCCGCAGATTCGCCTCGTGCTCATCTACGGGCCGGACAGGGGCC
The DNA here is from genome assembly GCA_014860725.1 of Aquamicrobium sp. Next base: position 3,653 of record JACZJD010000286.1, on the reverse strand, counting down.
TCGTCGCCGAGCGCGCCAGGGCCTTCGTCGAGCGCGCCGGCCTCGACGCCGACGACCCGTTCTCCTCCGTGCGCCTCGAGGCGTCCGAGCTCGAGGCGTCGCCCGGCCGCCTGACCGACGAGGCCGCCACCGTGCCGATGTTCTCGTCCTCCCGCCTCATCTGGGTGAAGGGCGCCGGCGCGCAGAAGCAGCTTGCCGACGAGGTGAAGGCGCTCGCGGCCGATCCGCCGCGCGATTCGGTGATCGTGATCGAGGCCGGCGACCTCAGGAAGGGCGCGGCGCTGCGCAGCGTCGTGGAGGCGGCGGCAACGGCGATGGCGCTGCCCTGCTACGCCGACGAGGGCAAGGCGATCGACGGCATCATCGACGAGATTCTGGTCCGCGAGAGCCTGTCGATCGGCATCGAGGCGCGCCAGGCGCTGCGCGCCAATCTCGGCGGCGACCGGCTGGCCAGCCGCAGCGAGATCGAGAAGCTCGCGCTCTACTGCCGCGGCAATGGCGAGATCCGGTTGGAGGACGTCCGCACCATGACCGGCGATGTCTCGGGCATCGGCATCGACGACGCCGTCGATGCCGTGCTCGCCGGCAACGGCCAGGCCTTCGACGCCAGCTTCGGACGCCTCGTCTCGTCGGGCACCAACCCGTTCCTGGTGCTGGCCGCCGCCATCCGCCAGTTCCAGTCGCTGCAGCTCCTGCGCGGCGAGATGGAGGCGACGGGAAAGCCGGCCGCGGCCGTGGTCGCGTCGGCGCGGCCGCCGGTGTTCTTCTCGCGGCGGCGGCTGGTCGAGACCGCGCTTCAGCGCTGGAGCGGCGCGGCGATCGCCCGGGCGCTGGAGCGGTTGCAGGCGACGGTTCTCCTCACCCGCCAGCGCCCCGACCTCGTGGTCGCCACCGCGCGGCAGGCATTGATCGCGCTTCTGGTCGAATCGGCGCGCGCCGGCCGCTAGAGCCGTTTCCGGCAAGCCCGGGTCCTCGTTTGCCGTGCGGAACAGCGACGGGCGGGACCCGGATCGTCTCAACCTTTCCGCGAAATGCCGGGCAGCCCGCCCGCCGGGCAGCGTTGTTTGCCAAAACGCAAACTCAAACGAGAAACCGGACCGTTGCGGCCGCGCGACCCTCCCCGGAGCCCGCCGGATTAAGCGTTCCTTTAACGCGCGACCCTGACATGGAGCCGCGCATGACGCGCGCAGTCCCGCGGCATGACGCCGGCTATCCCTGAGGGTCATCATGCGCATCACCGATGTTTCGATAAACCGGCGTCTCTGGATCGCCGTCGTGCTTCCTCTCGCCGCCATGGGCTATCTGGCGTTCACGCAGATCGCGAGCATGTGGAACGACTATCGGCACATGCAGCAGATCGTGACGATCAGCGACAACATCGCCATCGTCGGCGACATGGTCCATGCGCTTCAGGTCGAGCGCGGGTTGAGCGCGGGCTTCATCAACTCGCGCGGCGCCAACGGCCGGACCGACCTCGACACCGCCCGCCGGGCCGCGGAAGCCAGCCTGCAGCGGTTCTCCGGCTTCGCGTCCGGCGTCCGGGCCCTGTCCGATCCGCAGCTCGGCAGGCAGGTCGAGGATCTCGGCACGGTGCTGGCCTCCCTTCCCGCGACCCGCCAGTCGATCGACGGCCTGACCCTGACCGGCGCGCAGTCCTACGATTTCTACACCGGGCTGATCGGCACCATGACGCGGCTGGCGCAGGACCTGTCGATGAAGGGCGTCGATTCCGGCATCTCCGGCAAGATCATCGCCTACAACCAGCTGATGCAGGCCAAGGAGCTGGCAGGCCAGGAAAGGGCGACCGGCAGCGGCTTCATCAGCGCGCAGACCATCGACGAAACCCGCCTGTCCGGCTTCGCCGAGCTGAGCGGCGCGCAGAAGGCGCTGCTCGCCAACTTCGTCTCCCTGCAGGAGCAGGACAGCCGGGCGACGATCGAGGCCGATCTCGACGTCCCCGCCCTCGGCGAGATCGAGGCCACGCGCCGCCGGATTCTCGCCGGCGGCGCCGGCGCCGACCTCAGCGGCATGGACAACCGCAAGTGGTTCGCGGCCACAACCGAGCGCATCGAGGCCATGAAGCGGCTGGAGAACCGCAGCCTCGAGCAGATCGTCGGCCTCGCCGAGGCCGATGCCGCCAGCGCGCTCGGCAACCTCAAGGCCATCGCCGCGCTCGGCATCGGCGGCGGCATCGTGATGATCGCGCTGTCGAGCTTCATGGCCATGACCATCGTGAAGCCGCTCAACCGTCTCGTCGAGGCGATGCGCGCGCTCGCCGCGGGAAACATGGCCGAGCACGACACCGGCATGACGCGCAAGGACGAGATCGGCGACATGGCGCGCGCCGTCGAGGTGTTCCGCCAGGCCGCGCTCCGCAACGCCGAGCTGGAAGCCGAAGCGGCCGCGACGCGGGAGAAGGCGGAGCGCGAGCGCATCGAGACGCAGCGGCGCATCGAGGCCGAGGCCGAGCGGCGCCTGAAGGAAGCGACCGAGACCCTGGCCGACGGCCTGCGGCAGCTCGCCTCCGGCGACCTGCTGTGCGAGATCGAGAAGGAGTTCGCGCCGCAATTCGAGGCGCTGCGCCACGATTTCAACAGCTCGGTCGGCCAGCTTCGCCAGACGCTGCTGACCGTCGAGCAGACCGTGCGGACGGTGACCGGCGGCGCGGCGGAAATCTCGGCGGCGTCGGACGACCTTGCCCGGCGCACGGAGCAGCAGGCCGCCTCGCTCGAGCAGACCGCGGCGGCGCTGGAGGAGATCACCGCCAATGTCGCCGCGACCTCGCAGCGCTCGTCGCAGGCGCGCGAGGTGACGCGTGAGGCCCATGCCCGCGCCGGGGAATCGGGCGAGGTCGTCCGTGACGCCATCGCCGCGATGGAGAAGATCGAGGAATCGTCGCGGCAGATCAGCCAGATCATCGGCGTCATCGACGAGATCGCCTTCCAGACCAACCTTCTGGCGCTCAATGCGGGCGTGGAGGCGGCCCGCGCCGGCGAGGCCGGCAAGGGCTTCGCCGTGGTCGCGCAGGAGGTGCGCGAGCTTGCCCTGCGCTCCGCCTCGGCGGCGCGCGAGATCAAGGGCCTGATCGGCAATTCGGAGACCGCCGTCAACGAAGGCGTGCGCCTCGTCTCCGACACCGGCCGCGGGCTGGAGGACATCGTCGGGCTGGTCGAGCAGGTCAACGTCCAGGTGGGTGAGATCGCGACGGCGGCGCAGGAGCAGTCCACCGGCATCTCGGAGGTCAATTCGGCCGTCAACCACATGGATCAGGCGACGCAGAAGAACGCGGCGATGGTCGAGCAGCTGAACGCCGCCGGCGCCGGGCTGGCGCAGGAAAGCGAGATGCTGCAACGCATCCTCGCCGATTTCCGCCTCAGGAGCGGCCGCGATCCCGCATCCGCCCCGTCCTCCGCCTACGAGGAACCGCAACGCCTCACGGCCTGACGGGACGGATTCCGACCGGTCGCCTCAGAGGCGCGAGACCGATGGTCAAAGGCGACGTCCGGAAGGATTTCTGGACGTCGCGGGAAACATCCGACGGAACGCCTGTTCTTCCGTTCACAACAGAATGTCGACCGGCGAGTTGACACCTGCGCGGCCGTCTATGGGTCCAGCGGAAACTGCCTTCCCCTGCCTGCCCAGCCCTCTATCCC
>JACZJD010000285.1 GCA_014860725.1 Aquamicrobium sp. | reverse complement strand
TGGTTCGGCGGCGGCGCCGACCTGACGCCGGTGCTCGCCCGCCGCCGCACGCAGGACGACGCCGACACGGTCGCCTTCCACAAGTCGATGAAGTTCGTCTGCGACAAGCATGCGGATGTCGCCGACTACGACCGCTTCAAGGCATGGTGCGACGAGTATTTCTTCCTGCCCCACCGCAACGAGCCGCGCGGCATCGGCGGCATCTTCTACGACTGGCTGAAGACGCCGGAGGAAAAGGGCGGCTGGGACGCCGATTTCCGCTTCACGCAGGATGTCGGCCGCACCTTCCTCATCGTCTACAACCATCTGGTGCGCAAGAACTTCAACGACAACTGGACCGAGGCCGACCGCGAGGAGCAGCTGATCCGCCGCGGCCGCTACGTCGAGTTCAACCTGCTCTACGACCGCGGCACCATCTTCGGCCTCAAGACCGGCGGCAATGTCGATTCGATCCTGTCGAGCCTGCCGCCCGAGGTGAAGTGGCCCTGACAAGGCCCGCGGCGGAAAAGGGTTTCCCCTGTCCCTGCATTTGTGATCGGCCTTTTTGCAACCGGAGGGCCGGTTTCGTGTTATGGTGTGCGCCTGCAACGAGAAGAAACGAAGGAGGACCACCATGAAGGAATTTCACTGCGGTTCGCTCGTTCCCGGCTGCGAGTGGCACACCCGCCACCCCGAGGAAGCCGAGGTGATGCGCCGCGCGGTCGAGCACATGCGCGAGACCCACGGCGAGACCATCATCCGCGAAACCATGGTCGAGGCCATCCGCTCGCGCATCGAGACGAAGCGCAACGCCGCCTGAATCCGGCCTGAGCTCAGGTTTCTCTCCCGCCAGCCGCCACGCTCAGACGTCGCGGCTGGCGTGACGATTCGAGGTCGCGCTTCGAAGCGGCTGCGCGTGCGGGGGATTGCCGAGGGCGCGCCATGCGCCGATCCCCTCGGCCGATCCGCTGTTTTCCCATATGATCGATTTCACGCTGTCACCGATGGCGATGGATTCGCAGACAGGCTGCCGCCGTTGATGCGGCCTGTCCGATCCGGTATTATGCACGCGGCTCTCGGAAGGAGGGCTGGGGCGTGACAACCCCTCGTACAGCGGCTCAGTGCAGCCGTGATGCACTCTCCGATTAGCGTCGGGGAGGGCCGCGCGTATGTCCAGGGCGAAAGCCTAAAGGCGCGGCCGCTCTCCTGTACGAGGGTTGTCAACTCCCCGACTCTAAACGGGGGGACTGCCGTGCGTTACCTTGCCGCCACCATCCATATCGTCGTCGAATCGCTCACTGCGATTTGCCTCATCGCTCTCGCCATCGTCGTCCTGCCCTTCATCGGCCTCTATCGCCTTGCCCGCTGGGCGGAGTTGCACGCGGTCTACGGCGGCGACAGGAAGGCCCGCGACAAGGAACGGTGGCGCGATGGATGAAACGCAGGGCCTCGCGCTCGGCCGTGCGGTGCGGCACCCGCGGTTCCCTTCCCTGCCGCCGCATCGCGGCGCGCGAATGGTTTCACGCTGTCACCGATGGTGATGGATCGCAGGCGGGGGCCTGCCGTTGATGCGGTCTGTCCGATCCGGTAAGGTGCGCCCGGCTCTCCGGAGGAGGGCTGGGGCGTGAGAACCCCTCTGACAGCGGCTCGGTGCAGCCGTGAGTGCACTCTCCGATTAGCGTCGGGGAGGCCCGCGCGTATGTCCAGGGCTAAAGCCTAAAGGCGCGGGCGCTCTCCTGTCAGAGAGTTCTCAACTCCCCGACTCTAGCCGGGGGGCTGTTTCATGTGCGAACGCTGCGGTTCGTTGGGCTATGTCTTCGACTGCCCGAAATGGCCGCGCTGCGGCTGCCCGGACGGCACGACCGCCCTGAACTGCCCCGGCAAAAGCGTCCCCTGCCCGGACTGCTCGCCCGCTGCCGCGCCCGGCGCCGCACCGCAGCCCGCCGCGGCATCGCCGTCACCC
>JACZJD010000284.1 GCA_014860725.1 Aquamicrobium sp. | reverse complement strand
TCATGTGGCTGACCCCGGCCATGGACGCGCTGTTCGCCGGACCGGCCGCCGAGCGCCGCCGCTTCGTCGACCGGCTGGTGCTCGCCATCGACCCGGCGCACGGCCGCCGCGCGCTCGATTACGAGAAGGCGATGCGCGGCCGCAACCGGCTGCTTGCCGACAATGTCCGCGACGACAGCTGGTTTGAGGCCATCGAGACCCAGATGGCCGAGACCGGCACCGCCATCGCCGCCGCCCGCGTCGAGATCGTGCGGCTTCTGTCCGCCATGATCGAGCGCCTGCCCGGCGACGGCCCGTTTCCCCGCTCCGACATCGCGCTCGCCGGTACGCTGGAGGAGGCGCTGCCGGGCCGGCCGGCCGTGGACGCCGAGGAGGCGTTCCGCCGCTCGCTTGCCGACAACCGCGGCCGCGACCGCGCCGCCGGCCGCACCCTCGACGGCCCGCACCGTTCGGACCTTCTGGTGCGCCACCGGCCGAAGGACATGTCGGCGGAGCTGTGCTCGACCGGCGAGCAGAAGGCGCTGCTCACCGGCCTCGTGCTGTCGCATGCGCGGCTGGTGGCGGAGCTGTCGGGCGCGGCGCCGATCCTGCTCCTCGACGAGATCGCCGCCCATCTCGACGCCGGCCGCCGCGCCGCGCTGTTCTCGATCCTCGAGGAGCTGGACTGCCAGGCCTTCATGACCGGCACCGACCCGGAGCTGTTCTCCAGCATCCGCGAGCGGGCGCAGTTCTTCACCGTCGCCGGCGGCACGGTTGCGCCCGCATGACGCGCTGACATTTGCCCGGCCCTCGCCTATCTTCCGAGCCATGACCGACACCAAGCCCGATCCGCTCTCCCCGCAGGAACTCGAGCGCTACGCCCGCCACATCGTGCTGCCGGAGATCGGCGGCGCGGGCCAGCAGAAGCTGAGGCGCGCGCGCGTGCTGGTGGTGGGTGCGGGCGGCCTCGGCGCGCCGGTCTTGGCCTATCTCGCCGCGGCCGGCGTCGGCACGCTCGGCATCGTCGACGACGACGTGGTGTCGCTGTCCAATTTGCAGCGCCAGATCATCCACGAGACGGCGAGCGTCGGGAAGCCCAAGGTCGAGAGCGCTGCCAGGTCCGTCGCCCGCATCAACCCGCATGTGAACGTGGAGACGCATGCCCTGCGCCTCGACGCCGCCAACGCCGAAGCGCTGGTCGCCGCCTACGACCTCGTGGTCGACGGCACCGACAACTTCACCGCCCGCTACGTCATGGCCGACGCCTGCGCCGCCGTCAGGCGGCCGCTGGTGGCCGCCGCGGTCGGCCGCTTCGACGGTTCGGTGACGGTGCTGAAACCGTGGGAGACGGGCACGGATGGCGCTCCCAATCCCGGCTTCCGCGATCTCTTCCCCGCGGAGCCGCCGCCCGGCCTCGTGCCCTCCTGCGCCGAGGCGGGCGTCGTCGGCGCGCTGGTCGGCGTCGTCGGCTCGCTGCAGGCGATGGAGGCGATCAAGCTCATCGCCGGCATCGGCGAGCCGCTCGTCGGCCGGTTCCTGATGTATGACGGGCTCGGCGCGCGATAGCGCACGGTGTCGAAGCGCGCGGCGGACGCCGGAAGGCGGCTAGGGCGGGCGGAATCCGCCGGCCGCCGCCGGCAGGGCCGGAAAGCAAAACCGGAAAACAGCTTCACACTTTTCGCAGAATTGCTCTATAGCGCGTGCATGGACGCGAAACTGAGCCGGCCCGACCCGCGGCGAATCCACCATCTGCGCCTGAACACGCTGATCCGCCTGCGCTGGCTGGCGATCATCGGCCAGAGCGCGACCGTGCTTTTCGTCGCCTACTGGCTGGAGTTTCCGCTGCCGGTCAGCCTGTGCTTCGCGCTGATCGCGCTGTCGGCATGGCTCAACCTGTTCCTGGCCTTCCGCTACCCAGCCACCCATCGCCTGACGCCGAAATTCGCCTTCGCGATCCTGCTGTTCGACGCCATCCAGCTCGTCGGCCTGCTCTACATGACGGGCGGCCTGACCAACCCGTTCTCGTTCCTGATGATCGTGCCGGTCATCATCTCGGCCACCTCGCTGCCGGCGCGGCTGACGCTGGCGCTGGGGGTGGCGGTGGTCGGCATGACGACGCTGCTCGCCTTCTACCACCTGCCGCTGCCCTGGTTTCCCGGCACGGCGCTCGCCGTGCCGTTCATCTACATCGCCGGCATGTGGATGGCCGTGTTCTCGACCATGACCTTCACCGCCTTCTACGCCTATCGCGTCGCCGAGGAGGCGCGGCTGCTCGCCACCGCCCTGTCGGCGACGGAGCTGATCCTCCAGCGCGAGCAGCACCTGTCGGCGCTGGACGGGCTGGCGGCGGCGGCCGCCCACGAGCTCGGCACGCCGCTCGCCACCATCGCTCTCGTGGCCAAGGAGATGGAGCGCGAGCTGGGCGAGGATTCGCGCTTCAAGGAGGACGTGGTGCTCTTGCGCTCGCAGTCGGAGCGCTGCCGCGGCATCCTCAAGCGGCTCACTAGCCTGTCGAGCGAGGGCGAGGCGCATCTGGCGCGGCTGCCCTTCACCTCGCTGATCGAGGAGGTCATCGCGCCGCATCGCAATTTCGGCATCGAGATCGTCATGGAGCCGGGCGAGCGCCAGGGGCCGGAGCCGGTCGGCCGGCGCAATCCCGGCGTCATCTACGGGCTCGGCAATCTCGTCGAGAACGCCGTCGATTTCGCGCGCGAGGCCGTCACCCTCGAATGGCGGTGGAATGACGCCCGCGTCGAGCTGGTGCTGACCGACGACGGCCCCGGCTATCCGCCCGAGATCATCGACCGCATCGGCGAGCCCTATATGTCCAAGCGCACCTCGCGCGAGGGCGGCGGCGGGCTCGGCCTCGGGCTGTTCATCGCCAAGACGCTGCTCGAGCGCTCCGGCGCCGTGGTCAGCTTCGGCAATGCCGGCGAGCCGGGCAAAGGCGCCATGGTTACGGTGTCATGGCCGCGCCAGACCTTCCTGGCGTCGGCGGGGAGCGGCGAAATTACCTATTGACGGCATCCAAGATGCTGGAAATTGCGGCAAATTCGCCTAAAAAGGGGAAAATCTCAGCGGGATGAATGCAGGCATGACCGACGAAAAAGCCACCGACCTGTCCGGACTCCTGGGCGACGACCGTTCGCTTCTGATCGTCGACGACGACAAGCCGTTCCTCACCCGGCTGGCGCGGGCCATGGAGGGCCGCGGCTTCAGCGTCGACACGGCCGACAGCGTCGAGGAGGCGGTGGCCAAGGTGAAGGCCTCCGCCCCCGCCTATGCGGTGATCGACATGCGGCTGGGCGACGGCAACGGCCTCGACGTCGTCGCCGCCATCCGCGAGAGGCGCGAGGATGCGCGCACCGTCATCCTCACCGGCTACGGCAACATCGCGACCGCGGTGACGGCGGTGAAGCTCGGCGCGGTGGACTATCTGTCCAAGCCGGCCGACGCCGACGACGTCTTCGCCGCGCTCACCCGCGGCGCGGGCGAGAAGGCGGCCCCGCCGGAAAACCCGATGTCGGCCGACCGCGTCCGCTGGGAGCACATCCAGCGCGTCTACGAGATGTGCGACAGGAACGTCTCGGAGACGGCGCGCCGCCTCAACATGCATCGCAGGACGCTGCAGCGCATCCTCGCCAAGCGCGCACCGCGCTGAGGGCATCGGGCCGGAACGTGCCCGCACGTTCCGGACGAGTCCGCTGTCCGAACGGAGAGACGGCGCGTCCTTCCCGCCATCGTCCCGGCCCCGAAACGAGAAACCCCGCCCTTCCTTGCGGAAGAAGCGGGGCTCGTTGCCTGAGAATCGCTTCTTAGCATTGTTTGCGTACCGATCAACAGTGCGTCAACAAATGTCGAACGATGCGACGGCCGAGGGAACCTTGGAACCGCGGTTTTCCGGCCTTTTGAAGGCATCGCGCGGTTCCCGCGGTGAGAGCGCGGGGCCATCGGTTTCCCGGCTTCCGAGCAGGCCCTGTGCCCGGTTCGCCCTCATGAAGCATGTGATTCTGGGGTCGGTCCGACCAGCCGGCCGCGATTGACCGGGATCAAACACCCTCTTCCGGCATGGCGGTATCACCGGCCTTGTTCGAGCGGAGGGGGAAACGATGCCGACAGAAACACTCGTGCCGGTCATCGGCATTCTGGCCGTGTTCGCCGTCTTCATCGCCGTGCTGGCCTATGGCGACATCACGTCGGGCGGCGACTAGGACAAAGGCCCGCATCCGGCCGGGGCCGCGTCCGCAGCGCCGCCCCGGCCGGCATGTCTCGCCGTGGCCCCGCGTGTGGTAAGAGGCGCATGGCGGCATTCCGCCTGCAACGCCTTGGAAACGAACGGTTTCGTGAAAATCTGAATTAACATCCCTTTAAAACGCCCGAATTAGCCTGCAACGCGATCCGGGACCTCTCGAATCCGATCGGAAACGCGGACCGCATGGCCAAACGCCCAAGACGCATAGAGCCGACCTTCGGCGACTTCGCCGGCCACGAGG
>JACZJD010000037.1 GCA_014860725.1 Aquamicrobium sp. | reverse complement strand
CTCGATGACGACGCGCTCCGGCGCGGGCCCGGGCGCCGCGGTCGCGGGCTCCGGCTTTACTGCGTCTGGGCCATAGTCGTAGAAGCCGCGGCCGGCCTTGCGGCCGAGCCAGCCGGCCGCCACCAGCTCCTGCTGGGCGAGCGAGGGGCGATAGCGCGGATCGCCGAAAAAGGCGTCGAACACCGAGCGCGTGACCGCGGAATTCACGTCGTGGCCGATCAGGTCCATCAGCTCGAACGGCCCCATGCGGAAGCCGCCCGCCTCGCGCATGACCGCGTCGATGGTGGCGGCGTCGGCCGCCCCCTCCTCCAGAAGCCGCAGCCCCTCGGCATAGAAGGGCCGCGCCACCCGGTTGACGATGAAGCCCGGCGTCGAGGTGGCGCGCACCGGCGTCTTGCCCCAGGCGCGCGCGGTCGCGTCGAGCGTGTCGAGCACGCCTTTGTCCGAGGCGAGGCCGGCGACGACCTCGACCAGCTTCATGACCGGGGCGGGATTGAAGAAGTGAAGCCCGGCGACACGCTCGGGATGCTTCAGGCCGGCCGCGATGGCCGTCACCGACAGCGACGAGGTGTTGGTCGCGAGGATCGCGTCGGCGGCGACGATCTCCTCGAGGCCCGCGAACACCTGCCGCTTGACCTCCAGCTTCTCGACGATCGCCTCGACGACGAGGCGCGCATCCCGCAGCCCGGCAAGCGAGGCCGCCACGGCCAGCCGCGCCGCGATCGCCTCGCGCTCGGCTGCGGTGAGCCGGCCCTTCTCCACCTGCCGGTCGAGGCCGGCGAGGATGCCCGTGCGCGCCTTCTCCGCCGTGCCGTCCTGCGCGTCGAACAACAGCACGCCGTGCCCGGCCTGTGCCGCGACCTGCGCGATGCCGGACCCCATCGCACCCGCGCCGATCACCGCGACGAGCGCATCCTTCCGCAAACCGTTCATAGCGTCCGCTTTCCGCTCTGGATCATGATCCCGTTCCCCGGCCCGGCATGCGTCGCCCCGGCGAACACAATGCCCGTGCCGCCGACAGGGCAGAGACGAGACGACGGCTTCCCGCGGGGCAAGGGCATTGCCGATGTCTGCCTACGCAAGCGTCGTGCCAGCCGGCCGCGGCTCCCGAGGCGAGAGCGGTGAGGAGGTTTTCCGGGGGACGCGGGCGGCCGGGCCGGTCAGGCGTTGCGGCCGGCGGCGAGGAGCCCGCGCGCGATCACATGCGCCTGTATCTCGGCCGCACCCTCGAAGATGTTGAGGATGCGGGCGTCGCACAGGACGCGGCTGATCGGATATTCGAGCGCGTAGCCGTTGCCGCCGTGCACCTGCAACGCGGTGTCGGCGTTGCTCCAGGCGACCCGCGCCGCCAGCAGCTTGGCCATGCCCGCCTCGACGTCGCAGCGCCGGCCCTGATCCTTCTCGCGGGCGGCGAAATAGGTCAGCTCGCGCGCCATCACCGTCTCGACCGCCATCAGCGCCAGCTTGTCGGCGACGCGCGGAAAATTCCACAGCGCGGTGCCGAACTGCCTGCGCTCGCCGGCATATTGCAGGCCGAGATCGAACGCGTTCCAGGCGACGCCGACGGCGCGGGCCGCGGTCTGGATGCGCGCGCCCTCGAAGGTCTGCATCAGCTGCCGGAAGCCCTGCCCCTCGACGCCGCCGAGCAGCCCCTCCGCCTCGACCCGGAAGCCGCTGAACGCGAGCTCGTATTCGCGCATGCCGCGATAGCCCAGAACCTCGATCTCGCCGCCGGACATGCCCTCGGCCGGGAACGGGTCCGCCTCGGTGCCGCGCGGCTTGGCGGCGATGAACATCGACAGGCCGTCATGGCCGGGCTTGCCCGGATCGGTGCGCGCGAGAAGCGTCATCACGTCGCTGCGCGCGGCATGGGTGATCCATGTCTTGCTGCCGTCGATGCGCCAGCTTCCGTCGTCCTGCCGCGTGGCGCGCGTGCGCAGGCTGGCGAGGTCGGAGCCGGTGTCCGGCTCGGTGAACACCGCCGTCGCCAGCACCTCGCCGGAGGCGATGCGTGGCAGCCACGCCGCCTTCTGCGCCTCCGTGCCGGCGATGGCGATGAGCTCGCAGGCGATCTCGGCGCGGGTGCCGAGCGAGCCGGCGGCGATCCAGGCCCGGCTCAGCTCCTCCGTCACCACGCACATGGCGAGCTTGCCCATGCCGAGCCCGCCATAGACGGGATCGACGCAGATGCCGAACACGCCGAGCTCCGCCATCTCCTCGACGATCCCGATCGGCACCAGCGCGTTGGCGAGGTGCCATTCATGGGCATGGGGCGCGATCCTCTCCTGCGCGAAGCGGCGGAACTGGCCGCGCACCATGTCGAGGTCGTCGTCGCCCAGCGTGTCGGCGATCGCGCCGCCGCCGGAAAGCCGCCCGACCAGCGCTCGGCGGCGTTCGGCGGTGTTGCCGCGGTCGAGGAAGAAGGCGACAGCCGGATCGGCCGCGAGCGCGGCCGCGGCATCGAGGATGCCGAGCTCGCGCGGGCGGACATATTCGTTCTGGCTCATGGCGATGCCGTCGGCGAGCGCGGCGAGATATTCGCCGAAGCCGATCAGCACCACGTCGGCCTCGCCGTCGCCGAAGCGCCCGGCAGCGGCGAGCGCGCGCGCCCAGCGCGCGGTCTGGGCCAGCGTCTCGACATAGGTGGCGATCCAGGCGAGCCCGTGCAGGCGGCGCTGCTGGTCGTTGGCGGCGGCGCCGTCGATGCGGCCATCGTCACGCGTCACGCCAGCGCGCATCGCGGCGAGGCAGGCGGCCGAGAACGCGCGCGCGGCGGCAACCGCCGCATCGGCCCGGTCGATCAGCGCGTCGGCGGACAGGGTATCGGCAATCTCGGGCATGGTCTTCCCATCGTTTGTCATGTCGGGTCGAAGGCCGCGCTCGCCGTCACCGCCACCTGGCCGTCCTGGCGGAGCGCGACGGCCTTCATCGTGTCGCCCCCGCTTTCGGCCCGCAGCCGGATCGGCTGGCCGGCGAACAGCGGCGCGGCCGCGCGGAAGGAGAACGCGCGCATGCGCCGTCCGCCTGCCGTGCGGGCGGCCAGACGGCACAGCATCGAGGCGGTCAGCGGACCGTGCACCACGAGACCCGGATAGCCCTCCTCGACTTTCGCATAGGGCTCGTCATAGTGGATGCGATGGGCGTTGAAGGTGACGGCGGAGAAGCGGAACAGGTGCACCGGGCCGGGCGTCCACACCGGCTCCTCCAGCGCCGCCGGGTCGGTGCGCTCGACGGGCGGCACGCTGCCGCCCGCCTCGCGGTAGACGATGGTCTGGGTCTCGACCACGCAGGTCTCGTCCGCCTGCGACAGCGTGCGCTCCAGCTCGACGAAGACGAGATCGCCGGTGCGGCCGGCCTTGTGGGTCACGTCGGCGATGCGGGTCCGGCAGGCGGCGTCGCGGCCGACCGAAAGCGGACGGAAGAAGCGCGTGGTGCCGCCTGCGAACATGCGCCGCGGCAGCGTCACCGGCGGCATGAAGCCGCCGCGCTTCACATGCCCGTCCGGCCCGATGTCCTCGTTGGCGGTCATCGGCAGGAAGTAGGCCCAGTGCGCCATTTCCGGCACGGTTTCGGGATCGGCATCGACGCGCTCTCCGAGCACGGCGAGGAAGCGTTTCAGGCTCACCGCATCGAGATACTGCGTCACCGTTTCGGTGCGGCCGACAAAGTCGCGCCAGGCGGCGACATCCGCGGGCTGGATCGTGTTCATCGCGTCATCTCCGCGTCAGGCCGAGGCCACGACGCCGCGGTCGTGGAGGGCGGCGATCTCGCCGGCGCTGCATCCGAGCACCTCGGCCAGCACCTCCTCGGTGTGCGCGCCGAGCGACGGGGCGGGCCGGGCGGCCGCGCGCCCGGCGCCGGTCATCGTCGCGGCATAGCCCGGCGTCGGATAGCTGTGGCCGCTCGGATGCGCGACGGCGGAGAACAGCGGGTTGTCGGCCACCAGCGGGCGGTCCTCGGCGACCGCCTGCCGCAGCGTGCGGTAGGGCGCCCAGCAGACGCCGTCGCCGTCGAAGGCGCGCTCGAGCTCGGCCAGCGTGCGGCCGCCGACCGCCCTGCTGACGACGGGGTTGATCGCGTCGCGATGCTCGAAGCGCACGCCCTCGTCCTTCGCGAAGGAGACCCCGCGTGCCGCTTCCACCGCCGCGATCTCGCCGGCGATGCCGAGCGCCTCCACCAGTCCGGCCCATTGGCGGGCGGTGATCGCGACCAGCATGATGCGCCGGCCGTCGGCGGTGGTGAAATCGCGGCCGAAGGCGCCGACCGGCCGCGCGTCACCACCTCGGCGATCTGGCCGAGATTGCCGAGCGTGGAGATCGCGACGTCGCTCAGCGGCACGCGCACCTCCTCGCCCTGGCCGGTCTCGGCCCGCCGCCGCTCGGCGGCGAGCAGCGACAGCGCCGCCAGCGAGCCGGTCAGCAGGTCCCAGGCCGGCAGGACGTGGTTCACCGGCCTCGGGTCGTCGGGATGGCCGGTCATCTCCGGCAGGCCGACGGCGGCGTTGATCGTGTAGTCGAGCGCCGAGCTGCCGTCGGCCCAGCCCATCACCCTGACCGTGATCTGGTCGGCGCGGTGGCGCACCAGATTGTCATGCGACAGGAAGCCTTCCGCCGGGTAGTTGGTGAGGAAGATGCCGCCGCCCCTGCCCGGCGCAGTGGCAAGCCGCATGGCCAGCTCGCGCCCCTCGGGCTTGCGCAGGTCGAGCGCGATCGACTTCTTGCCCTTGTTCAGCCCTTCCCAGTAGAGGCTGTGCCCTCGCGCATCCTTCGGCCAGCGCCCGAAATCCGGGCCGCCGCCGATCTGGTCGAAGCGGATGACCTCGGCGCCGAGCTGGGAAAGGTAGAGCCCGCAGGACGGGGCCGCGATGAACGAGGCGCCTTCCACGACGCGCAGATTGCCGAGATGGGAATACATGGTCAGTCGGTGTCCCGGGTTGGCGGTTCAGGGTCGATGCCCGTCGCGGGGATGGCGGGCGCGGTCCTTCGAGGGGCGTTCGGAAGCAGGCGGCGCTGCGGAAGCCCGAACCGCGGCCGGGCGAGCGGCGGCGCCTTCGGCACGTCGCAATCCGTCAGTCGCCCCACGTCAGCCACGGCTCCTCCTCCCCGGGAAAGGCTCGCCTCCGTTTAGAGCCGACCCCATGCCGCGATACAAGGCGGCGATGGTTATATCCGTTATGCAATACCGGCATCTGCCGCGGCATAGCCCGCGCGAATAGTTCATATAACGGCCGTCCCGTTGAATGGGCCGGACCGCCTTCCTATGGTGTGGCCGTTCACAGGGAGGAGATGCGATGGCTGTGCTTGTCACCGGCGGCAAGGGGTTTATCGGCGCGCGGGTCGTGCGCGAGCTCGTGCGCCGGGGCCACGACGTGGTGGCGCTCGATCTGCGCGGCACGCCGGGAAGGCTGGCCCCGGTGGCCGACCGCATCACCCTCGAGGCCGGCGACATCACCGACTACGACCGCATCGCCGAGGTGCTGGAGACCCGCCGCATCGACCGCATCGCGCATATGGTCTTTTACTCCTCCGAGGAGCGCGGCGTGCTGCTGCGGCCGGAGAACGCCGACGGGCTCTACCGCCAGCAGTTGATCATGAACACCGGCACCTTCCACGTCTTCGAGGCGGCGAGGCGGGCGGGCATCCGCCGCGTCGCCTATCCGAGCTCGGTGCAGTATCACGCCGGCGACGAGCCGTGGACCGGGCCGGAGACGGTCGACGAGGAGTCGCCCGCGATGCCGACCACGACCTACGGCATGGGCAAGCTCCTGTGCGAGAAGCTGGCCAAGGAATACAACCGGCTGCACGGGATGGAGATCATCAGCCTGCGCATTCCCGGCGCCTACGGCCCGGGTGCGACCTTCGGCGCGCGCGGCATCAACCTGATCGCTACCGAGGGCGCGCTTGGCCAGAAGGTGGCGCTGCCCTATTGCGGCGCCCAGCGCGTCGTGCTGGCCCATGTCGACGACATCGCCTGGGCCTTCGCCGAAGCGCTCGACGCGCCGGCGCCAGGCTACGACACCTATCACATCGGCGGCCACTACGTGTCCTATGCCGAGCTTGCCGCCCTCGGCCGCGAGATCACGCCGGGCCTCGACGTGACGCTCAACGAGGACGCCCCGGTGCGCGGCCATTTCCGGATCGATTCCACCCGGATCGAAACCGACCTCGGCCTGCGCCACCGCAGCCTTGCGGACGGCTATCGCGCCCTTGCCGAAGAAACCCGCCGTGAACTCGGCCGACCGGTCTGAAGAGGAGGTGCCGCCTTGGAACTGACGCTGGACCAGGCCCGCGACCTGCTGACGGGGTCGATGCGGGCCATCGACTACGATGCCGACGAAGCCGCGATCATCGCGGATCATCTCCTCGACTGCGAGTTGCGCGGGCTCGGCTATGCCGGCCTCGCGCGGGCGCTGACCATCGTGGAATATGTCCGCAAGCTCGACCTGAAGCGCACGCCGATGCGGGTGCTGCACGAGACGCCGGTCTCGGCCAAGATCCACGGCGGCAACAATGTCGGCTACGTCGTCGCCGACAAGGCGACGAACATGGCGATCGCGAAGGCGAAGGCGCAAGGCGTCGCCTTCGTCGGGGCGGCGCAGACCTACTACACGGGCATGTTCTCCTACTATCTGGAACGTCTGGCCTCGGCCGGGCTCTGCGGCATGATCGCCGGCAGCGGCCTTGCGGTGGTGGCGCCCTTCGGCGGAACCGAGGCCCGGTTCTGCACCAACCCCATCGCCTTCGGCTTTCCGACCGACGACGTGCCGCTGATCTGGGACATCGGCACGTCGAGCCTCACCCATGCCGAGGTCGTGCTGGCGCGGCGCAAGGGCGAGCCGCTGCCGGAGGGGCTGGCCTTCGACGCCGGAGGCAATCCCACGACCGACCCGGACGCGATGCTGTCGGGCGGCGCGCTGACCGTGTGGGGCGGGCACCGCGGCTCGGGCCTCGCGCTGTCCATACAGGTGCTGTCGATGCTGGCGGGCCAGGTGAACGCGTTCGAGCCGTCGGACGACCCGATGGATTGCGGCTTCTTCCTGCTCGCCTTCGATCCCGGCCTGTTCGGCTCGGCCGACGAGTTCCGCGCCTCGGTCTCGGACTATATCCGCATCCTCGCCGCGACCCGGCCCGTCGATCCGGCGAAGCCGGTGCGCGCGCCCTTCGCCCGCTCGGCCGCCCTGCGCCGGGAGCGGATGAGCGCCGGGGTGGTCGAGGTGCCGGATGTGGTGGTCGAGAACCTGCACGCGATCTGCGGCGCGCGCTAGGATCGGCTTTCCGGGAGACCCGCGATGACCGAATTCGAGCTGACAACGCTCGACTGCCATCCGCTGGCGACCGACGAGCTTGCCAGACGCGCCGGCGACTGGCTGCGCGCGCCCGGAGCCGCCGGCCGCCTGCTCGCGGCCTTCCGCACCGAGGTCGGACAGTTGGGGCGGCTGATCCTGCTGCGCGGCTTCGACAGCGCCGAGGAGGCCGCGGCCGAACGCGCCCGCACGCTCGCGGCGCAGGCTCCCTTCGGCGGCCGGGAGGTGGCGACGGCCTATCGCCAGGAGAGCTACCGCCAGTTCCCGTTCCTGCCGCCGTTGAGGCAGGCGCAGAAATCCGCGATCTACGAAATCCGCTCCTACGAGCTGCGCCCCGGAGGGCTGCCGGCGACCATCGCGGCCTGGGAGCGGGCCATCGAGCCGGCAGCCGGCTATACCCGCCATCTGGTGACCTGCATGTATGCGACGGACGGCGCGCCGCGCATCGTCCATATCTGGGGCTTCGACAGCTTCGAGGAACGGCTCGGCCTGCGCGCCTCGCACTACGCGGCCGGAACGTGGCCGCCGAAAGGCGGACCGCAGCAGATCGCAAGGGCGTGCTCCACCGTCGCCTTCGACGCGCCCGGGCTGGAGCGGGACTGAACGTTCCTTCCCCTCGCCCTCAGATCACGCCCCTCAGATCACGCCCCTCAGATTACGCCCTCGCCGCGCAGCGCCGCGATCCGCTCCGGCGGGAAGCCCCACGATGCCAGCACGCCGCCGGGATCGGCCGGCTCCGCGACGCGGATCGCGCCCGGCGTGCGGGAGAAGCGCGGCGCGGGCGCGGCGTGGAGGACGCCGTCAACCTCGACGAAGTTGCCGCGGGCCGCGTTCTGCGGGTGAGCCGGGGCCTCGTCGACGTCGAGGACGGGCGAGACGCAGGCATCCGTGCGCTCCAGCAACTCGCACCATTCCGTCCGGCTCCGCAGGCGGAAGACGCGCGCCATCTCCTCGCGCAGCGCCGGCCAGCGGTCGATGTCGCCGACATCGCGGAAAGCGGCCGGATCGAGGCCCGCCTTCTCCAGCAGGGTGGCGAAGAAATGCGGCTCGATCGGGCCGATGGCGAGGTACTTGCCGTCGGCGCATTCGTAGCAGCCGTAATAGGGTGCCGCACCGTCGATCCAGTTGCGGCCGCGCTCGAGGCTCCAGCCGCCCATCGAGCGCAGGCCGAAGATCATCGCGCCCAGGAGGTTGGTGCCGTCGAGCATCGCCGCATCCACCATCTGGCCTTCGCCGGTGCGCTGCGCATGCAGGATTCCGCACACGACGCCGAAGGCGGCCAGCATGCCGCCGCCGCCGAAATCGCCGACGAGGTTCAGCGGCGGCGGAGGCGGGCTGCCGGGCGCGCCCATCGCGGCGAGCATGCCGCTCAGCGCGATGTAGTTGATGTCGTGGCCGGCCGTCTGCGCCAGCGGCCCGGTCTGGCCCCAGCCGGTGACGCGGGTGTAGACCAGACGCGGATTGCGCGCGAGGCAGGCGTCCGGGCCGAGGCCCAGACGCTCCATCACGCCGGGACGGAACCCTTCCAGCAGCGCATCGGCCGCGGCGATCATATCGAGTGCGACCGCGACGCCTTCCGGCGTCTTGAGGTCGAGCGTCAGCGACGGGCGGCCGCGGGCCATCACGTCGTATCTGGTGCCGAGCACCGGATAGGGGTTCGGCACGCCGGGCTTCGGCCTGCGGTCGATGCGCACGACCTCGGCCCCCATGTCGGCGAGCATCATCGCCGTGAAGGAGGAAGGACCGAGGCCGACGACCTCGACGATTTTCAGACCGTGCAAGGGCCCCGGCATCGGCACGCTCCTGCGGCGAGGATGAAAGCGCTACGGCATGTAGAAGCCGCCCGAGACGCCCAGCACCTGGCCGGTGACGAAAGCGGCGTCATCCGAGACGAGGAAGGCGACGGCCGCAGCGACGTCGTCGGGGACGCCGAGACGGCCGAGCCCGCGCGCCATCGGATACTTCCTCGCGATGGCCTGCCAGGTCTGGTCGTTGGCGGTGTCGGTGCCGGGAGCGAGCGGGCCGAAGCGGATGCCCTCGTGCGACACAGCGCCGAGCGAAACGGCGTTGACGTTGATCGCGTCGCGGCCGTGCTCCAGCGCCAGCGACTTGGTGAAGCCGAGCATCGCCGACTTCGCCGCCGAGTAGATGGCGAGACGCGCCTCGCCGGCGCGGCCCGCTTCCGACAGGATGTTGACGATCTTGCCCCGGCGCTGCGGTACCATCTGCGCCAGCGCCTCGCGGGCGCAGAACATGGCGCCGTGCACGTTGAGGTTGATCTGGCCCATCTGCTCCTCGATGGTGGTTTCCCAGAACAGGGCGCGCGGCTTCTGCTCGGCCCTGAGCTCGGGCGGGACGCCGGCATTGTTGATGAGGATGCCCACGGGGCCGAGCTCGTCCCGCGTGCGGGCGAACATGGCGGCAACCGCCTCGTGGTCGCAGATGTCGGCGGCGACCGCGATGGCCCTGCCGCCCGTGGCCGCGATCTCGGCGGCGACGGATTCCGCACGGTCGGGAAACAGGTCGTTGACCGCCAGGGCGCAGCCGCGGGCCGCAAGGTGGAGCGCGATGCCGCGCCCGACCCCCTGGCCCGCACCGGTG
Organism: Aquamicrobium sp.; assembly: GCA_014860725.1. Next base: position 19,331 of record JACZJD010000037.1, on the reverse strand, counting down.
ATCAGGGCCGTGCGGCCTGCGAAATCTGCTGTCATGGCGGCCTCTTACGGGCGGATGAAGATGTGGGCGTTCAGGCAGCCGAGGCCGGTGTTGTGGGCGAGCGCCACGCGCGGATTGCCCGGCACCTGCAGCGCCCCGCCCTCGCCGCGCAGCTGGCGGGTCAGCTCGTAGACCTCGACCACGCCGGTCGCGCCGAGCGGGTGGCCGCGCGCGATCAGCCCGCCATCGGTGTTGATCGGCGTCCTGCCGTCGATGCGGGCATGGCCTTCGAGGAAGAAGCGGCCGCCCTCGCCGGGCTCGCAGAAGCCGAGCGCCTCGGCGCAGATCATGCCGCCGCCGGCGAACGGCGCGTGGCACTGGACGAGATCGACGTCCCCGGGGCCGACGCCGGCCATCTCGTAGGCCTTCGCCGCCACCTTGCGGGTGTGGTCGCCGGTGCGGAAATCGCCGCCGATATGCGGGCCGGGACCGCCGACGAGGTCGTCGGCATCGGGGCTTCCGGCCACCACGCCGGCCACGTTGATCGCGCGATCCATGCAGCCGAACCGGGCGGCGGCCTTGCGGTTCATCACGATCGCCGCCGCCGCGCCGTCCGACGAGTTGCAGCACATCTTGCGCGTGAAGGGCGAGCAGATGACGCCCGAATCGAGGATCTCGTCGACCGTCGCCGGCGGGCGCTGCGGACCGGCCTCGTTCAGGGCGCCGTATTCGTAGCACTGGGCGGCCTCGACCGCGAGCATCTCGGGCGTGTCGCCGTACATCTCCATCCGGCGCTGGATGGCCATGGCGATGCGGGCCGGCGTCACGTCGAGGCCCATGCCGTGGAGATGGAACTCGCGGTCGCGGCCGGCCTCCCCGCCCTTCAGCAGGCCGCCGGCCATCTTCTCGTAGCCGCAGACCAGCGCCACGTCGATCCGCCCGGACGCCACCGCATGGCAGGCTTCGCGGAACGCGGCCGAGCCGCTGGCGCAGGCCTGCTGGTAGTGGTTGATCGGGATGCCGGTCCAGCCGAAATGCTGCACGATCATCCGCCCGTCGATGAAGCTGGAATATTCCGCGCCGAGATAGGCGGCCTGTACGTCGGCGAAGGAGATGCCGGCATCCTTCAGCGCACCCTCGATGGCGACGGCGGCAAGCTCGATGGTGGACTTCTCCGCCCAGCGGCCGAATTTGTGCACGCCCACTCCGGTGACGTAGGAATCGTAGGTCATGGCTGTCCCCTTTCCGTGGTGACGGGGCGGAAGACGAAGGCGCGGCGCGGGCCCTCGGGCGTTTCGTAGGTCCGCAGCACGACCTCGGCGGGCATGCCGGGCTCGAGGTCGCCCGGCACGGCCTCGATCACCGAGAAGGCGCTGACGCCCTCGGGATATTCGACCTCGGCCTGCATGTAGGGCGCACGGATGAAGGCGTCGGCGGGCTGGCGGTCGATCCAGGAGAAGGCGCCGATGCGGCCATGCTCCGCGAGCGGCACGTCGGTCAGGTCGCCGCTGCAGCACCTTGCGCACCAGGCATGGCGGGGAAAGTGCATCCGCCCGCAGGCGTTGCATCGGTTGCCGACAAGGCGCGGCCGGCCGTCGACAAGGCGGTACAGGCCCGACTGGAGGTCGGGCGCGGCCTCCCCGGCCGCAGGGTCGTCCTGATGCATGGCTTTCCTCCCGGATGTCGCGGTCCGGCCATCCCGCAGCTGCGCGGACCGGACGGATCGGGAGACACATTAGGTCAGAGCCCCGCGCAACAGAACGCAGCGGCGTTTATATCATTCATGACGTCCGTTTATCTGCGGCGCGCCGGCGAGGCAGGCCGCCGCCGGGATCAGTTGTCGATCTCGCCGTCGAGGAAGGCGCGGATCAGCGGCTTCTTCGTCCGCACCATGTCCAGCAGCAGGCGGGCCGCGAAGGTCGGCTGGCCGAACTGGCGCACCGCCAGATGCAGGGTGTAGATGATGCTCGCGTCGGAGATGGGCACGAAGGACAGCTTGTCGCGGTCGACGGTGCGGATGGCCGCGGTCGTCATGAACATGGCGCCGTGGCCGGCCAGCACCATCGACTTCTGCAGCACGAAGCTGTTGATCTCCGCCTCGATCCTCGGCTGCCGCCCCGCCTTCTGGAAGGCCTCGTCGATGAGCTGGCGCAGGCTCTGGTTCGGGCCGGGAAGGAAGAGCGGCAGCTGCGCCACCTCGGCCATGGTGAGCGACTGGGGGAAGCGGCCGCCGCCGAGCGGCGAGTTCTCGTTCCAGGCGAACGGATAGACGATGCCGAGATCGTAGTCGTAGATCTTCTCGGTGTGGACGTCGTTCGGGTTGTACCGGCCGTTGAGCAGGGCGAGGTCGATTTGCTTGCTCATCAGCATCTCGAAGATGTCGCCGACATAGCCCTGCTCGACGCGGATCTTCACGTCCGGATAGAGCTTGCGGTATTCCGGCAGGATGTGGCGCAGCAGCATCTCGCCCGTCGAGGGCGGCACGCCGAGCGCGACCGAGCCCTTGGGCTTGTGCGCCACGCCGATGGTCTCGTTCTCCAGCGCCTCCACGCGGTCGAGCACGTCGGTCGCATGGGCGCAGAAGATCTGGCCGGCTTCGGTGGGAATGAACTTCTGGCCCTCGCGGCGGAACAGCCGCACCTCGAGCCGCCGCTCCAGCATCGCGATGCGCCGGCTGACGGCGGGCTGGGAAATGCCGAGCCTGTGCGCCGCGCGGGTGCAGCTCGCGCATTCCGCGACGGCGAGGATCACCCGCAGATCAACCAGGGTCATGCCGTTATCGAGCAAGGGCATCTTCCGTTTGCGTCGGCCCGAGGTGGCCGAGGGTATGCCTGAAGCGAATAATTAAGATAACGCGCCCACGCGTTGTCTCAACCCGCAGCGGTGTTTACGCTTTCCCCTCATCAAGGCGCAAGTGCCCCCGGGCCGCGCGGATTAGCAAAAGGGTCGTGCCCGTCTCGCACCGACATCGGCGGTGCGGCCGGTGACGCATGCCTGCCCGGAGGAGGGTCCCGGCGGAGGGCCCTGGAGGAGGGGACGACATGAAAATCGGCATCATCGGCGCAGGCTTCATCGGCCGGGCGCTGGCCCGGCTGGCCGTCTCGCGCGGCCACGACGTGATGATCGCGAACAGCCGCGGCCCCGAGACCCTGACCAGCACGGCCGTGGCGCTGTCCTGCCGGACCGGCACCGTGCAGGAGGCCGCCGCGCACGGCGACGTGGTCGTCGTCACCATCCCCTTCCGTGCCATCTTCGACCTCGATCCCGCGCCCTTTGCGGGGCGCATCGTCATCGACACCAACAACTACTATCCCGAGCGCGACGGCGTCTTCCCTGCGCTCGACGACAACTCCGACACCACCGGCGCGATGCTCGCGCGCCACCTCGCCGGCGCACGGGTGGTCAAGGCGTTCAACGCCATCCTGCAGGGCGATCTCGAGGCCGATCCCCGGCCGAGAGGCGCGGCGGACCGGCGCGCCCTGCCGCTCGCGGGCGACGACGCCGAGGCCCGCGCGATTGTGGCGGCGCTGATGGACGAGTTCGGCTTCGATCCCGTCGATGTCGGGCCGATGGCGGACAGCTGGCGGTTCGAGCGCGGCAAGCCGTGCTACTGCGTCCAGCTCGACCGCAAGGGACTTCAGGAGGCGCTGGCGGCGGCAAGGCGCGGCGAGGTCGTCCCCACGGGATCGTGGCGGCGCCCGGCGGCGACGGCAAGGCCGGCCGAGGAGACGATCCACGCCGTCGCCGGCCGCGGCCTGATCGACATCGTCGATGCGCAGATCCATTTCGGCCCGGCCGAGGGCGTCGACGGCACCATCAGGGCCATGGACGCGCTCGGCATCCGCACGCTGATCGTCGACGAGCTGTGGGGCTTCGAGGACGGCGTGCCGAGCCCCTTCGCGACGCTGCGGGACGGGGTCGCGCGACCGCTTTCTGTGCTGGGGCAGGAAGGGGCGCTGCGCTTTCCCGCGCGAATGGCCTATATCCAGCGCGTCGTCCGTCAGGACCCCGACCTTGCCACCCACATCCCCACCCTCGCCCGCATGCCCGGCTGCGTCGGCATCCGCGTCGTCCTCACCAGCCGCAAGGAGCGGCAGGCCTTCGCGGCGGGCGAATGGGACCCGGTCTTCGCGCTCGCGGCCGAGAACGGCCTGCCCGTCGCCCTGCTGACGGCGGAGCTGCCGGCGCTGGCGCAGATCGCCATGGAGCGCTTCCCGGGCCTGCGGCTTTCCGCCGATCACTGCGGCTGGGCCGGCTCCGAGGAGGAATGGCAGGCGGTGCTGCGGCTCGCCGACCATCCGGGCCTCGTCCTGAAATGGTGCCATCCCGGCCGCACCTTCCGCCATTTCGCCGATCCGGCCGCGGCCGAACGGCGCGGCCTGACCGAGGCGGTCCGGGCCTTCGGCGCCGACCGCATCTGCTGGGCGAGCGACGTCACCTACGAGGAAACCGCCAAGTCCTGGGCCGAGCTTCTCGGCGCCGTCCGCTTCCACCCCGACCTTGCGGACGAAGAACGCGCCTGGGTCCTCGCCGGCACGGCGCGGAAATTCTACAACCTGCAGAAGTGAAGACCCGATGGTGACGAAACCCGACAGCAAGACGCTTGGCGCCCTGATCGAGGAGCTGGCCGCCACGGTGCCCCACCGCCCGGCGCTGACCTTCCGCCACCGGACCAAGACCTATCGCGCGCTGCGCGACGACGTCCTCGCCGCGGCGCGGGCGCTGCACGCCTCGGGCGTGCGCAAGGGCGACCGGGTGGGGCTGCTTCTCGGCAACTCCTTCGAATGGGTGGTCATGAACTTCGCCGTCCAGTATCTCGGCGGCACGATGGTCGCGCTCAACTCCTGGTACACGTCGGGCGAGCTCGCCTATGTGATCGAGCATTCCGACGTCAGCCTCCTCGTGATGCACGACCGCATCCTGAAGACCGACTATATCGAGATGATCTCGGGCCTCGCCCCGCTGGACAAGACCTTCCCGCTGCTGCGCGAGGTCGTCGTCGTGGGGCCGCGCGCGCTCGAAGGGGCGGTGCCGTGGCAGACGTTCATCGCCCGGGCGGCGGAGGTGTCCGAGGCCGAGGTGCTGGCGATCTGCGCCACGGTCGATCCGGATTCGGTCGCCTATCAGCTCTACACCTCGGGCTCGACCGCGCGGCCCAAGGGCGTGATGCTGACCCACCGCAACCTGATCGACAACACGTGGGAAATCGGCGTGCGCATGCATTTCGGCCCGCAGGACGTGGTGTACATGCCGCTGTCGCTGTTCTGGGGCATGGGCTGCATGAACATGCTGATCGGGCCGTTCAGCCACCGGTCGCACATCGTGCTGCAGGAGCAGTTCGACGCCACGGAAGGCCTCGAGATCATTGACCGCTACGGCGCGACGATCCTTGCCGGGACGCCGAACATCATCCACGCGGTCTTCCAGCATCCGCGGGCGGGCGAATACGACCTGTCGACGCTGACCAAAGGCACCTCGCTCGCCTCGCCGGAAGCCAGCCGGGAGATCATCGAAAACATCATGCCCTACGGCGTGCATTGCTACGGCCTGACCGAGACCCACGGCTTCGCCACCGTCAACGACGGCAACGACCCGATCGAGCGGCGCTGCACCACCGAAGGCCGCCCGATGCCGGGCTGGGAGGTGCGCATCGTCGACCCCGAGACGGAGACGATTCTCGGGCCGGGCGAGATGGGCGAGATCCGCCTACGCGGCCGCATGATGGCCGGCTACTACAAGAACCCCGAGGCCACGGCCGCCTCCTACGATGCGGAAGGCTGGTTCAAGACCGGCGATCTCGGCGTGCTCGACGAGGAGGGCTATCTGAGCTTCCGCGGCCGCTTCAAGGAGATGCTGAAGACCGGCGGGATCAACGTCGCCCCGATCGAGGTCGAGGAGGTCATCATGACCCACCCCGACGTCGAGGAGGCCTTCGTCACCGGCCTGCCGGACGAGGTGCAGGGCGAGATCGTGGCCGCCGCGATCATCCCCAGGGCCGGCCGCAGCCTGACGCCCGACGACATCCGCGCGTTCTGCGCGACGCGGCTCGCCAAATACAAGCAGCCGCGCGTCATCAAGCTGATCGGGCACGGCGACGTGCCCCTGACGACAACGCGCAAGGTTCACCGCCTGCGCCTGCATTCGCTGTTCACCGGGGCGGAGCCGGGGGCGAAGGAGGAGATACGGTCGGCCTCGTGACGCCGGCAGGGGAATAACGCAGGCGCATGGACGGTATAAGGGCGCATGCGTGGACAAGGGACAGGGCCGATCCTAGCCTGCGGTCTCGCACCGCCGCAGGGCACAGGAGGGGGAGGAAACCTGCCTGATACCGCCAATCACCTTGCCCGGCCGGTCCTTGCTGGGGCATTCGAACACTTGGGAGGAATACGCATGAAACACCTGGTATCCGCCGTCATCCTGGCCGCCGCCCTTCCGGTCGCGGCGAACGCCCAGACCATGCAGGTCGCGCAGTTCTATGCCGAACACGGCATCCAGCCGGAGACGGACAAGCATTTCGCCAAGCTGATAGAAGACGCCACCGGTGCGAAGTTCGAGTTCTTCTGGAGCGGCTCGCTCGGCGGGCAGGGCGAGATCCTGCACCTGATCCGCGACGGTGCCTTGCAGCTCGGCGTCTCGGCCCCGTCCTACTACGCCTCGGAAATGCCCGTCACCACGCTCCTCAACGGCACGCCGTTCCTGTTCAAGGACGTGGCGACGGCCATGGACATGCAGTTCAAGCTGTCGCAGACCGACGAAAGCTATCTGGCCGAGCTGAAGAAGATGGGCGTCTTCCCGATCCTCCAGCACGGCCTCGCGGAAATCCGCCTCATGTGCACGAAGCCGGTGGTGACGTTCGAGGACCTCGCCGGTCTGAAAGTGCGCACTTACGGTTACTTCCTGCCCAAGTCCGTGGAGGCTCTCGGGATGGTGCCCGTCACCCTCGCCTTCACCGAGATCTACGAGGGCCTGCAGCGCGGCGTCATCGACTGCGTGGCGACCAACTACGAGTCCGCCGCCGCGATCAAGGTGCAGGAGGTGGCCAAGCACTGGAGCGACGTGAACATGGGCGCATCGGCCGGCCCGACCTTCTACACCTCGTGGAAGAACTACAAGGAGGGCGGCTGGACGCCCGAATTCGTTGCCGCGGTCGACAAGGCCGCCGCCGAAGCGATGGAGTTCGAGAAGAAGGCGCAGGTCGAGGCGGAGAAGAAGGCTCTCGATGCGGCCGCGGCCACCGGCGTGACGCTGCACGCCTTCGCCGACCAGGCCCGCGTCGACGAGGCCGCGCCGGATATTCTCGCCCTGTGGGAGGAGCAGCAGATCGCCAACGGCATGGCCGCGGAGACCGCGCGCAAGATCGTCGAGACCGTCCGGGCCGCCCAGGCCGCGAACTGATCGACCGCCATGTCGGGACACAGCATCGAGACGGACGACGAGGTCCACATCCCGCGCGGTGTGACCTTCATCGCCTCCCTTCTGCTCTGGGTAGGAGGCACCGCCTCCGTCCTCATCGCCGCGCTCGGCACGGCCGACGCGCTTTCCTCGTTCCTCCGCGGTCGGCCGATCGCGGGGGTGGTGGAGTTCACCCAGCTGGCGCTGGTCACGCTGGTCTTCACCGTTCAGCCCTACGTGCTCGTGCAGCGGGCGCATATCCGCCTCGACCTGATCCGCTACAGGCCCGGCTCGCTCGGCGGCTGGCTGACGAGCGTGCTGACCTTCGCGGCGGCACTGCTGTGCTACGGGCTGATCGCCTACACCTCGTGGTTCGGCTTCGTCACCAGCCTCGAGGCGCGCGAAAGCACCGAAGGCGTCATCGCCCTGCCGGTCTACCCGGTGAAGGGGCTGCTGTTCCTGGGCGCGACCATCGCCTTCGCAATCGTCGTGTTCTTCCTGGCGCGCAACATTTTCCTCACGATCTCGCGGCCATCGCGGACCGCCCGGGAGAAACGATGGACCCCGTAACTTTCGCAGTTCTGACCTTCGTGGTCCTTGTGGCGCTGGTCGTCCTCGGCGTCCCGGTGGCGCTGTCGATCTTCGCCGTCTCGGCGGTCGGCATGTATCTGTGGGTCGGCGAGACCTTCATGATGTCGATGATCCGCTCGGTGACCTATTCGGCCTCCAGCAACTACGCCTTCGCCGTGGTGCCGATGTTCATCCTGATGGGCGAGATCGCCGGCGCCTCGCGCATCATCTCGGACCTCTACCAGGCCTGCTATCGCTGGATCGGGCATTTCCGCGGCGGCGTCTACAACGCGACCGTGCTCGCCTCGGCCGGCTTCGCCGCGATCTCCGGGTCGACCGTGGTCAACGCCGCCGTCTTCACCCGCGTCGCCATGCCCGAGATCGACCGCCTCGGCCTCAATCGCGGCTTCGGTGCCGGCTGCATCGCGGCGTCCGGCACGCTCGCCGCCATGATCCCGCCGTCGCTGACCATGGTGATCTACGGCATCCTGACGGCGGAATCGATCGGCGCCATGCTGGTGGCCGGCATCCTGCCGGGCATCCTGACGGCCATGGCGCTGATGCTGACGGTCTACGTCTCCTCGCTGGTGCGCAAGGACCTGATGCCGAAGACGATCGAGACCTTCACCGTGCGGGAGAAGATCGTCGGGCTGCGCCAGGTCTCGCCGTCGATGCTGCTCGCCGCGATCATCCTCGGGGGAATCTACACCGGCACGGTGTCGCCCTCGGCGGCGGGAACGATCGGCGTGGCGGGCGCGCTGCTGATCGCCCTTGCCGGACGCCGGCTGACGATGAGCAACTTCCTCGACGCCGTGAGGCGCTCCGTCGTCACCACCGCGTCGCTGTTCCTGATCGTCATCGCCGGGCTGATCTTCTCGCGGCTCCTGCTGATGACCGGCGCCGTCGGCCAGCTGACCGACCTGATCAACAGCGGCGGCTATTCGGTAGGAGTGTTCATCGCCGGGGTGGTGCTTGCCTATCTGATCGTCGGCATGTTCATCGACCCCGTCTCGCTGATGGTGATCACCATTCCCCTCCTCTACCCGACCGCGAAATCGCTGGGGATCGACCCGATCTGGTTCGGCATCCTGATCGTGAAGCTGGTCGAGATCGGCGCGATCACGCCGCCGATCGGCATCAACCTCTTCGCGGTGATGTCCGCGGCCAAGCCGAAGATCCCGTCGCGCGACGTGTTCCTCGGGGTGCTGCCGTTCGTCCTGTGCGAGCTTGTCGTGCTCGGCATCCTGATCGCCTTCCCGATCATCAGCACCTACCTCGTGACGGGGATGCGCTGACGCCCGGCAGCCTGCGGGCTGCCGGGTCCGGCCCGATGCCTCGCCTGTCTCGCGCTCCGCTTCGGCCCGATCCTGCGCCCGGCCGAAGCCGCCTCATTCAGGGAACGTTGGAAACCATGAACTTCGCCACGACACCGGAACAGGACCAGCTGATAGCCATGACGCGCGACTTCGCCCGCGATGTCGTGGGGCCGGCGCAGCAGGCGATGGAGCGCGACGACCGCTTCCCCTACGAGGCGTGGCGGCAGTGGAGCGACCTCGGCATGGCCGGCATCCTCATCCCGGAGGCGTATGGCGGCTCCGCCCAGGACAGGATGACCTACTATCTGTGCGTCGAGGAGCTGGCCGCCGTCAGCCAGGTCTTCGCGCAGATCTGGCAGATCCATTGCGGCTGCAGCCAGATGTACGTCGTCCTCGGCACCGAGGCGCAGAAGGAGCAGTGGCTGCCCCGCTTCGCGCGCGGCGAGGTCACGCCCGCCTTTGCGCTGACCGAGGCCGAGGCGGGGTCCGACGCCGGCGGCCTCAAGACCCGCGCCGTCCGGCAGGAGAACGGCGACTGGCTGCTGAACGGCCGCAAGATCTTCATCTCCAACGCCGGCACCGACATCTCGGACGGCACCATCGTCATGGCCGCGACCGGCGAGTGCCCGGACGGCCGCAAGGAGATCACCTGCTTCATCGTCCCGCGCGGCACGCCGGGCTACCGGCTGGGCCAGTCCTTCCACAAGATGGCCTGGCACGGCATGGACAACCGCGAGCTCGTCTTCGACGACGTGCGCCTGCCCGACAGCGCCCGCCTCGGGCCGGTCGGCAAGGGCTTGACCCAGGCGCTCGGCGCGCTGACGCTCGGCCGGATCGGCATCGCGGCGCTCGGCGTCGCGCTGACCCGGGCCTGCCTCGAGGAGAGCCTGAGCTACGCCAAAGCCCGCCGGCAGTTCGGCCGGCCGATCTCCGACTTCCAGCTCATCCAGGCCAAGATCGCCGACATGGCGACCGGGCTCGAGGCCGCCCGCGCGCTGCTCCACAAGGCGGTCTGGATGTACGACCGGGGGCAGGACTGCAACATGATCGCCTCAATGGCCAAGCTGGCCGGCAGCCGCCTCGCCACGCGGAGCGCCAAGGACGCACTCCAAATTCATGGCGGCCTCGGCTTCTCGGCGGAGGCGCGCGTCAACCGCCTGTTCCGCGAGGCGCAGGTGCTGGAGATCGGCGACGGCACCACCGAAATCCAGCAACTGATCGTCGCCCGCGCGCTCGGCTGCTGAGGCCGCCCGCGGCAATGCCCGATCCCAACCCACGGAGCCCGTCATGGCCGGCGAACCTCTCCCTCCGCTGAAGGGATACTATTTCGAGGACCTCGAAGTCGGGCAGCGCCATGCGTCGCCGCGCGTCACCGTCACCGAGGACGCCGTCATCCGCTTCGCGCTGGAGTGGGACCCGCACGCCTTCCACATCGACCGCGAGGAAGCGAAGACCAGCATCTTCGGCCAGCTCGTGGGCAGCGGGTTGCAGACGCTGCTCCTGACCTCGCGCATGGTCTACGATTCCGGCATCTTCCGCGGGACCTCGCTGGCGGGGCTGGCGGTGGGAGAGATGCAGTTCCTGAAGCCGCTTCTGCCCGGCGACACCATCGGAGCCGTCACCGAGATCCTCGAGAAGGCCGAAACCGCCAGGCCGACGCGCGGCAGGATCAAGCTGCGCATCGAGACCGTCAACCAGCGCGGCGAGATCATCCTCTACCACGTTCGCGACATGCTGCTGGCGCGCCGGCCCTGAAACGGCGGGGTTCGCAACCGGACGCAATGAATCGGGAATCGGGCGGCGGCAACCCTCGCGGTCGCCGCCGCGGCCGTGCATAATGCGGCCCCTTTCACGAAAGCGATTCCATGCCGCAGACCCAGAGCCTTTTCGACCGCCCGCCCGGAAACGACGGCGTTGAAACGCCGCTCGACGTGCTCAAGCGGGTCTATGGCTATTCCGCGTTCCGCGGCAAGCAGGCCGCCGTGGTCGAGCGGGTCATGGCGGGCGGCGACGCGGTCGTGCTGTTCCCGACCGGGGCGGGCAAGTCACTGTGCTTCCAGATTCCGGCGCTGTGCCGCCGCGGCGTCGGCATCGTGGTGTCGCCGCTGATCGCGCTGATGCGCGATCAGGTCGAGGCGCTGAAGCAGCTCGGCGTCAAGGCCGCCGCGCTCAACTCCTCGCTGACGCGCGAGGAGGCGGCCGATGTCCGCCGCGCGCTTGCCGCCGGCAACCTCGATCTCCTCTACGTCACGCCCGAGCGCATCGTCACGCCGGGCTTCAGGGCCTTGATCGGCAACGCCCCGATCGCGCTCTTCGCCATCGACGAGGCGCATTGCGTCTCGCAATGGGGGCACGACTTCCGGCCGGAATATCTCGAGCTCGGCTGCCTGGCGGAGCAGCATCCGGGCGTGCCGCGCATGGCGCTGACGGCGACGGCCGACCCGCACACCCGCAAGGACATCATCGACCGGCTGCGCCTGCACGATGCGGAGGTGTTCACGACCTCCTTCGACCGTCCCAACATCGCCTACGAGATCGTCGAGCGCGACCAGCCGCGCCAGCAGCTCCTGCGGTTTCTGGCGCGCCACAAGGGTTCGAGCGGCATCGTCTACTGCCTGTCGCGCGCCAAGGTCGAGGACACGGCGGCATGGCTGAACGGGCACGGCATCCGTGCGCTCGCCTATCACGCCGGCATGGACCGCAGCGTCCGCGACGCCAACCAGGACGCCTTCCTCAAGGAGGAGGGCCTGTGCCTCGTCGCCACCGTCGCCTTCGGCATGGGCATCGACAAGCCGAACGTGCGTTACGTCGCCCACCTCGACCTGCCGGGCTCGGTCGAGGCCTATTATCAGGAGACGGGCCGCGCCGGGCGCGACGGGCTGCCCTCCGACGCCTGGATGGTCTACGGCATGGCGGACGTGATCCAGCGCCGCCGCATGATCGACGAAGGCACCTCCGGCGACGACATCAAGCGCATCGAGCGCGCCAAGCTCAATGCGCTCCTCGCCATCTGCGAGACGGCGGGCTGCCGCCGGCAGGCGATCCTCGCCCATTTCGGCGAGGCGCACGAAGGCGGATGCGGCAACTGCGACACCTGCCTCAAGCCGGTCGAGACCTGGGACGGCGCCGAAGCCGCGATCAAGGCGCTGGCGGCGATCTACCGCACCGGCGAGCGCTTCGGCGCCGGCCATCTGATCGACGTGCTCACCGGCAACCGGAACGACAAGGCCGTGCGCTTCGGCCATGTCGACATGCCGGTGTTCGGCGCGGGCAAGGACCTTCCGGCGAGGACCTGGCAGTCGGTCTACCGTCAGCTTCTCGCCGCCGGCCTCGTCGCCGTCGACCACGCGGCCTTTGGCGCCCTCAAGCTGGAGCCGGAGGCGCGCGCCGTCTTCCGCCGCGAACGCACGATCCGCTTCCGTAAGGACCGCCCGACGGGCGCGAAGGCGTCGAAAGGCGCATCGTCGCGCAGCGCGAGCGCCCGATCCGCGCTCGAAGGCTCCGACATGGAGCTTTTCGAGGCGCTGCGCGCCGCCCGCATGGCGATCGCCAAGGAGCTTTCGGTTCCGCCCTATGTGGTCTTTCCCGACACGACGCTGGTCGCCTTCGCCACCGAGCGCCCGACGAGCCACGAGGGACTGCTCGGCATCCCCGGCGTCGGGCAGGCGAAGCTGGAGCGCTACGGCGATGCGTTCCTGAAGGTGATCCGGGAGCACCGGGAATAGGCGGAGGCGGCGCGTCCGCGCCTCCTATTCGCCGTCGATGGCGAAGCGGATGGCGCGCAGCGCCGCGGCGGCGCGGGCCGCACCATGGTCGAAGCCTTCGAGCATGTCGAAGCGGAAATCGAACCGCTCCCCTCCCCGCGCCTCGATCAGCGCGGCGAGGTCCTGCGTATTGCCGACCATGCGGTTGCTTTTCGTCCAGCGCTCGCGCACGGAGAGGTCGCCGTCACTGCGCCGGTCCCAGGGCGAGAGCGTCTCCTCCTCGGAGCCCACCGTCAGCCGCACCGGGATGGGCGCTTCCGCCTCGCCGCCGCCGTCGAGGAACGCCTCCACGTCGCGGAGCGCCTTGCGGTCGTTGACCCACAGCGACGGGCTGCTGACGAAATAGCGGTCGAAGCCGCCCGGCCGCGTCATCAGCGCGTGAAGCGTCATCAGGCCGCCGAGCGAATGGCCGAACAGGGTCTCCGCGGTCTCGTCGACCGGGAAGCCGGCAGTCACCAGGGGCTTCACGTCCTTCTCGATGGTCTCGAGGAAGTCGTCGCCGCCGCCGAGCTTCGGCCAGGGCTGGCCATTGGGCCGCTCCGGCATCACGTAGCGGTCGGCCTTCGGCGTGAAGTCGTAGGTCCGGCGTTCGATCGTGCCTTCGCCGGGCGGATAGGCGACGGCCACGATCATGGCCGGCGTCAGCCCGGCACGCCGCGCCGCGGGCGCGATGCCGGCAGCGAAATCCGTGAGCATGCCGAAGCTCTCGTCGCCGTCGAAGGCATAGAGGACGGGAAAGCCCTCCTCCGGCACGGCGCCCGGCGGCTGCCAAACGAGGACGCGCAGCCGCTCGCCCGTGACGGAGGAGATGATGTCGAAGCCTTGCGCGTTGGCGACGGTGACGGCAGCCGGCTCGGCGACCGCCCTCGCCGCGGGGAACGCCGCGGCGACAAGCAGGAGGACGAGGAGCAGCCGGCGCACCGCCCGCGGCCTCAGGATTTGGCGACCCAGACGATCGCCGGCTTCTCGCGCCAGGCGAAGCGGGCGAGATGGTCGTCGATGACGAACTGGGCGCGTTCCAGCCCCTCCGGCGATTCCGCGTCGCACTCGATCGTCAGCTCGCGCTCGTCGGCGCGCATGCGGCAGTCGCCGAACGGGAAATCGACGCGGGCGTTGGTGGGGTCGTACTCGACCGTCACCTTGTGCGCGAAATGCTTGCAGAGCTGCTGCAGGTATTTCGAGGCATGGCTGGTTTCGACGGTGGCTTGCGACCTTGGCATGGGCTGGCTCCGGGGGACGGCTAGAACTGGGCGCTGAGCTTGAAATTGACGCTCCGTGGCTCGCCGTAGAAATTGAAGACCGAGGTGCCGCCAATGCGCTCGTAATACTTCTTGTCGAAGACGTTGTTGACGGTCAAGACCGCTGACAGGTGCTCGTTGAACGCATAGCCGGCCTGGAGATCGACCACGGCATAGCCCGGCGCCTCGATGGTCGTCGCGCCGCCCGCGGCCGTGCGGCTGATGTTCTTGAACGAGCTGAACGCCTTGAGGCCGGCCGCGACGAACGCCTTGTCGAGAAGGCCGTGCCGCTCGTCGAAATTGTACTTGGCCCAGAGCTGGAGCATGTGCTCGGGCGTGTAGAACTCCGCGCCCGCCGCGCGCGCCGTGTTGACGAACTCGGTGTGCGTGTAGGTGTAGCCCGCGGTGATGTGCAGGTTCGGGGTGAGCGAGCCGGTCGCCTCCAGCTCCAGCCCCTGCAGCCGCGCCTCGCCCGCCGGGAGGAACCTCGTCAGGTCGCTCGGGTCCGCCACGGCGCGGTTCTTGTCGCGCAGGTTGAAGTAGGCGATGCTGGCGTTGACGTCCTCCAGCACCTCGGCCTTCAGCCCGACCTCGAACTGGCCGCCCGTGCGCGGGCCGATGAGCTGGCCGCCGGCGTCGAGCTGGGTCTGCGGCTGGAATATCTCGGTGTAGCTCGCATAGGCGGAGACGCGGTCGGTGAGGTCGTAGATGATGCCGGCATAGGGCGTGAACTCGGCGTCTTCGGTCACGGTGCTGGTGCCTGCCGTGAGGTCGAGCCAGGTCAAGCGGCCGCCGCCGATAAGGGTCAGGTTGTCGAGCGGCTTGACGCGCCACTGGCCGTAGATGCCGGTCTGCGTCTGCTTGGTGTCGGTCGGCGCGCCGTAGGTCACGGTCGGCCGGGGGACGTTGGTGTTCCAGTTGTAGAGATCCCACGTTCCGGCAATCAGGTTCGTGGCGTTGTAGAGGGTGCTGTTGAAGCGCTTGTAGTCGGCGCCGAGGATGACGTTGTTCTCGATGCCGGCGACCTCGAACGGCTTGCTGATGTGGAGGTCGAGCGCCAGCGAATCCTCGGTGTAGTCGCGCGCCAGCCAGCGCATGCCGTTGACGGTGCCGGCCGCCGAGGCTGCCCCGGCCGCATAGGCATAGAGGAAATCGACGTCGCGATCCGAGTAGCGGGCCGATGCCTTGACGTGGCCGCCATCGTCGAAGCGGTGCTCGATCTCGGCGATGTAGTCGGTGACGGCGCTGTTGAAGTCGTTCCAGTCCGCGCCGGTGAAGGTCGAGCGGTCGAGGTCGAGAAGCGTGCCGTCCGCAAGCGTGGGCAGGCCGTTGAACGGCGTGATGTCGCGCTTCTGGTGGCTGGCGGAGAAGGTGGCGGTGGTGTTCTCGGTCAGGTCGGCCTGCAGCGTTCCGTAGATGACGCCGACCTTGTTGTCGACGACGTCGACCCAGCTGTCGCTCGCGCCCCAGGCGCCGACGACGCGGCCGCGGATCGTCCCGGCCTGATTGAGCGGCCCGCCGACGTCGAGCTCGGCGCGGCGGTTCTCCCACGAGCCGAAGGTGGTGGTGAACCGGGCCGCGAAGCTGTCGGGCGCCTGCTTGAGGCGCATGTTGATGGCGCCCGCGGGCTCGCCGGCGCCGCCGAACAGGCCGGCCGGGCCGCGCAGGATCTCGATATGGTCGATGATCGCCATGTCGGGCTGGGTGCCGTAGATCGAAGACAGCGGCGCGGGCAGGCCGTTGAAATAGAGCGTGTCGAACTCGAAGCCGCGCGAGTAGAGGCTGGAGCGGCCGTTGTCGTTGGTGAGCACGACCATGCCCGGCGTCTTCTTCAGCGCCGTGTCGAGCGAGGTGAAGCCGCCGTCCTCGAGGCGCTCGCGCGTCAGGACGGTGGTCGATTGCGGGATCTCGCGCAGCGGCCGCACGTCCTTCTCGCCGACGCTGATCAGGTCGGTGGTGTAGCTGCCGGTGCCCTCGGTCTCGTAGCTCGCGCCCTGCACGCTGATCTCGGGAAGCAGCGTCTCGTCGCGGGCTTCCTGCGCGACCGCGACCGCCGCCCAGAACGAAGCCAGCATCGTCGACGCCGCCAGCAATGCCGCGTGCCTGCTCAAGACCACCTTTTCCATAGACCGGACCCCCATGTCGCCAGAGTGCTTGCCTGCACCCTAAAAAGTTGAATGTAGCTGTCATGTTTGATAAAGAAATGGTGGCTGGACTGCCAGACGCCGCACCTTTGCGCCGTCGTCAAAATCGTTTGCCAGAACTTCGAGTTGTGCCGGCGCGGTACGCGCGAGCATTGACGGTGCACAGGAGGCAAAGGCAGTGGACCCCGTATCGAGCCGAGCGCGACCGCATTGATCCCGACCAAGCAGCGACAATCGAGCACCGTCAGCCTCGCGGAGATCGAGGACACCTCCACTCTCGTCGGCCGCCGCTTCGCCGTCGACGGCAAGCCGCTGGCGCGCGAGGAGGCGGCGCTGTCGGGGGCGTTCAGCATGATTCGCCTGCGCCCCGGCATCGTGGTCCACACCTCCGACGCAACGGAGCTGCACGACCTGACGACGCGGGTCGAGCAGCAGCCGGGCCTCACCATCCACTTCTTCCTCGAAGGGCGGGCCGATGCGCGGCTGGGCGGCGTGCCGCTCAGCCTCGGGCGGTCCTCCGGCCGGGCGGTCGAGGGCGTCGTCACCGCCCGCGCCGAGCCGGACCTCTTCGAGCGGCACGCCCATGAGGGCGACCACGTCCGCAAGGTCAACGTCACCATGACCCGCGAGTGGCTCGCCGACAGCGCCTTCGTCACGGCGGAGGAGTTCCGCATCGTCAGCGAGTTCGCCGCGACCCATCGCGGCCGCTTCTCTTGGACGCCGGCTCCCTCGGTCGTCTCCATCGCCGAGCAGATGCTGCGCCCGCCCACCGCCTCGCAGCTGATGCGCAACCTCTACCTCGAAAGCCGGGCGCTCGATCTCATCGCCGAATCCTTCGCGGCGCTGACGCTGCAGACCGAAGGCGACCGCCTGGCGCGGCTGAAGCCGTTCGACCGGCGGCGGCTGCGCCTGATCGAGGACTTCCTCGCCGAGCACGCGCACGAGGTCGCGTCGCTGGAGGAACTGGCCAAGGTCGGCGGCGTCAGCGTAAGCACGCTGCGCCGGCTCTTCCAGGCGGCCTATGGCGTCAGCGTCTTCGAGCATCTGCGCTGCCTGCGCCTGGAGCGGGCGCGGCTGGCGCTGGAGCGCGGAGACGTCCCGATCGCCGAAGCGGCCTTCCTCGCCGGCTATGCGAGCCCGGCCAATTTTGCCACAGCCTTCAAGCGCCGTTTCGGCTTGACGCCCACGGATGTGAGGCGGCACTGAGACCGGCGTCGGCATCACCGGAGTTCATCATGACAGCAGCATCCCTCGTCCGTCAGGTCCTCGCCGCGCTCGTCCTGTGCTGGACGGCGGCCGCCGGCGCGCAGGCCGACCCGCTCACCGTCCGCCACGCGCAGGGCGAGACCGTCCTGCCCGCACGGCCGCAGACCGTGCTCGTCTTCGACCTCGCCGCGCTCGACACGCTCGATGCGCTCGGCGTCGAGGTCGCGGGCGTTCCGGGGTCCAACATCCCCGACTATCTGGCGAAGTACCGCAGCGACGGCTATGCGAAGATCGGCAGCCTGTTCGAGCCCGACTACGAGGCGGTGCACGCCGCCCGCCCCGACCTGATCGTCATCGGCGGCCGCTCGGCGCCGCGCTATGGCGAGCTCTCCAGGATCGCGCCGACCATCGACCTCACCGTCGCGCCCGACGACTTCCTCGACGGCGCCAAGCGCAATGCCGCGCTGCTCGGCGATATCTTCGGCAAGGAGGAAGAGGCGGCGGCGCGCATCGGCGATCTCGACGCCGCCCTCGCCGACCTGCGCGAGAAGGCGCGCGACGCCGGCAGGGCGCTGATCGTCATGACCAACGGCGGCAAGGTCACAGCCTACGGCACGGGCTCCCGCTTCGGCTGGGTGCACGACATCGGCCTGGAGCCCGCCGTCGCCGACGTGACGGCGGCCACCCACGGCGAGGCGATCTCGTTCGAGTTCCTGCTCGAGACCAACCCCGACTGGCTGATCGTCATCGACCGCGACGCGGCGGTGGGCAATGCCGGCGCGGCCGCCAGACGGACGCTCGACAACGAGCTCGTCGCCACCACCACGGCCGCCCGCAAGGGCCAGATCATCTATGTCGACACCGCACGCTGGTATCTCGTCGGCGGCGGGCTCGGCGCGCTGCGCGCCATGGTCGATGAATTGGCGACAGCGCTCGACGGCAAAGGCTGACAGGCCATGCGGCTGGGGGCGTCGCCGACGCTCGGGCTGGCAAGCGCGATTGCCGCGCTTCTGGCGCTCGCGGCCGCCAGCCTGTTCATCGGCGTCGGCAATGTCGGCATCGACGATCTTCTCGGGCGCGGCGACGGCGGCAACGCGGCGATGCTCCTCGCCGTCAGCCGCGTTCCGCGCACGCTCGCCGTCCTTCTGGCCGGGGCGGCGATGGGCATCGCGGCGGTCATCATGCAGATGCTGTTCCGCAACCGCTTCGTGGAGCCGACGACCTCCGGCACGGTCGAGGCGGCGAGCCTCGGGCTCGTCACCGTCGCGCTGCTGGCGCCCGGCCTGCCGCTCGTCGGGAAGATGGCGGTCGCGGCCTCGTTCTCGCTTGCCGCCACCTTCCTGTTCCTGCGCCTCGTCGAGCGCATTCCCGCCCGCGCCGTGCTGATGGTGCCGCTGGCGGGGCTGATGCTGGGCGGGGTGATCGAATCGGCCGCAGTCTTCCTCGCCTATCGCCACGACCTGCTCCAGTCGCTGGCCTCCTGGACCAACGGCGACTTCTCCGGCGTGCTGCGCGGGCGCTACGAACTGCTGTGGCTCGGCTTCGCGCTCGCCGCCCTCGCCTATTTCGCGGCCGATCGCTTCACCGTCGCCGGCATGGGCGACGCCTTCACCGCCAATCTCGGCCTCGACTATGGCCGCATCGTCGCCTTCGGCCTCGTGGTGGTGTCGCTGGTGACGGCGGTGAGCGTGGTGACCGTCGGTACGGTGCCATTCCTCGGCC